>NZ_JBDJAW010000022.1 GCF_039649665.1 Microbispora sp. ZYX-F-249
CGCCGCGTTGGAGACGCCGGTGAAGACGCCGCCGACCAGGGCGGCGACCCCGACGACGGTGCCGATCACCCCGACTCCGGTTCTGGTACTCCTTCTCAAAACCGAGCTCCTCGCAGATCGTGCAGGACCCCTGACCGAGGCGGTGGCGCGGGGGCCACTCCTGATCCCGCGGGGGGCAATTCATGAATGTGAACAACATCCATGAACCGGAACGCGGCCTAAATTACGGATCACGAGAACCCGGGTCAATGCTCCGTGTCGGACGATTGACGGGCCAATTCGGGCAGTTGCCGGTTTGTCCAGGTGAGGGGCGAAGCGCCGGGGTCTTCTCGGTGAAATTTTCATGAAACACCCGCGCCGGGCCAGCGCTCGGCGCGAGCGGCGCACTCTCGAAACCCCGACCGGCCTCACCAGGTGTAGGTGAGATCACACCCCGCCGAAGCGGGGCGAGGGTTCGTCGGCGATATCGTTTTGTACCGACTGGTCAGTACAAAAGAGTGGAGCGCAGACATGGACGCCGGGCGGACCGTGAATCCCGCACCCGCTGCCGGAGCTCCCGCCCCACCGTCCGGCGGTGTCTCCGGCAGTGTTCCCGGCAGTGTTCCCGGCAGTGTTCCCGGCGGTGTCTCCGGCAGTGTTCCCGGCGGTGTTCCCAGCGGTGCCTTCGCGGGTGCCGAGGTGGTGGCGCGGGAGCTGGGCGTCCGGGGTGGTCACGGCTGGGTCTACCGGCACGTCTCACTGCACGCGGCTCCCGGCACGCTCACCGTCGTCACAGGTGAGGCGGGCAGCGGCCGTACGAGCCTGCTGCTCACCCTCGCGGGACGGATGAAGCCCACCGAGGGGACGTGCACCGTGGGCGGCCTGGCCGCGCCCCGCAGGATCAGGCAGGTGGCCGCCCTCGGGCTCTTTCCGCAGGTGAATCCCTTCGACGACGCCCTGTCCGTGCGGGAGCACCTGCAGGAGCGGCTGCGCCCGCACGGTTTCCTGTGGCGCAGGCGGCACCCCGACGCCGCGTGGTCGGCCCTCGCCCACGCCGGGCTCGACCCGGGCGCGCTGCCACACGGCGATCGGACCCTGGCCAGGGAGCTCACCCGTGACCAGGCGGTCCGGCTGGGCGTGGCGCTCGCGCTGCTCGACCAGCCGGGTCTGCTCCTCGTGGACGACGCCGGCACCGGCGTTCCCGTGGGCAGGCGTCACGAGTTGTGGGACACGCTCCGCGGCCTGGCCGACGAGGGCCTCACGGTCGTCACGGCGTGCACCGACGCCGAGGAAGCGGCCGGCGTGGCCACCACGCTGCTGCCGCTGCCCGTCGAGCGGGTGGCCGCGCGCCGCGACGACGACCGTCACGATGCCGAGGAAGGGACACGTCGATGAGGGCCTCCCTCCCCGGCCGGTTCGAACTGCGCAGGTTCATGCGCTCCCGGCTCACCAGGGCCGCGCTGGTCGCCGTCGTGATGCTGCCCCTGCTGTACGCCGGGCTTTACCTGTGGTCGTTCTGGGATCCCCAGGCGAACCTGAGCCGCGTACCGGTGGCCCTCGTGGTGGAGGACCGTCCGGCCACCGTCGCCGGAGCCGCGGATGGCCGGCCGAGCACGGTGAACGCCGGAAGCGAGCTCGCCGCAGAACTGGAGGAGCGCAGGGTCTTCGCCTGGCACCGGGTCGGCGCGGCCGAGGCCGACAGAGGCGTCCGCGAAGGGCGTTACTACCTGTCGCTGACGATCCCGGCCGACTTCAGCGCCGACCTCGCCTCGCCCTCGGGTGACGGCACGCCGCAGCCCGCCCGGCTCGGCGTGCGGGTGGACACCGGGCGCAGCTACATCATGGGGACGATCTCGGACGCCGTGTTCCGCGAGGTCAAGGAGGCGGCCGGGCGCAGCGCGGTCAAGGACTACCTCGACCGGATCTTCCTGTCGTTCGGCGAGCTGCACGACAAGACCACCCAGGCGGCCAACGGCGCCGGCCGGCTGCACGACGGAGCCGCCACCGCCAGCGACGGCGCCGCCTCACTGGCTAAGGGGCTGGGGTCCGTGCAGGACGCGACGGGCCGGCTGTCATCCGGGGCCGGCGCCCTGTACGGCGGGTCGAAGCGGCTGACGAGCGGGCTGCACCAGGCCAGGACCGGCTCGGCCTCCTTGTCCGCCGGCCTGTCGAAGGCGGCCTCCGGCGCGGCCGCCCTGCGTGAGGGCCTGTCCGCGCTCGACAAGGGGGCGGCCACGCTGGCGGAGGGCAACCGCGAGGCCTACCGCCAGGTGCACGCCCTGTCTCCGGCCGTCAACCGCGCGGCCGACACGTACGTCCCCGTGCTGGAGCAGAACGGCGACCGTATCCGGCGGGCCGCGCTCACCCTGGCGGAGGGCGCCGACGGCTTCGCGAACGCGCTCGACGGCCTGCCCCGGGAGGTGCGGAGCTCGGCCGGCGCGGCCCGGCAGGACCTGCGTGCCGTCGAACGCTGGCTGGGCGCCCATCCCGACGCCGACCCCGAGCTGCGCACGCTGGTGGAACGGGCGGCGGGGTCGGCCGGCGACCTCGCGTCGGCCGCCGGACGGCTGCAGGACCGCCTCGGCGCCCAGGAGGGCAGACTCGACGACCTCGCCCGTACGGCGCGGACGGTGGCGGACGACGCCCGGGAGCTGGCCGCCGCCGCACCCGGCCTCGGCACCGCCCTGGACGACGCCCGCGACAAGTTCAACGAGCTGGACAAGGGCCTCAAGCGGCTGGCCGACGGAGCGTCCGACCTGCGCGACGGCACCGGCAAGGCGCTGAGCGGGGCCTCCTCGCTGTCCACCGGTCTCGGCACGCTGAACACGGGCGCGCGCCGCCTGTCCACCGGCCTGGCCGAACTCGACGACGGAGCGAGCGGCCTCACCACGGGCCTCGCCTCGCTCGCCTCCGGCGCGGGCAAGCTCGAGGGCGGCATCGGCGCGCTGCGGCGGGGGGCCGGAAAACTCGACTCCGGGCTGGTCAAGCTGACCGACGGCTCGGGCGAGCTGGCCGGCGAGCTCGGCGACGGGGCCGCCCGGATCCCCGACTACGGGGCAGGGGACCGTGACAGCCGTACGGACATGATGAGCGACCCCGTCCGGCTCGCCACCGAGGTGGACAACGAGGTGCCCAACTACGGGACCGGGTTCGCGCCCTTCTTCGTGCCGCTGGCGCTGTGGGTCGGCGCGATGGTGACGTACATGGTGCTGCGGCCGGTCAACCCGCGGCTGCTCGCCGGGTCGGCGCCGGCCTGGCGTACGGCGCTCGCGGGGTGGCTCCCGGGGCTCGCGATGGGGACGCTCCAGGTGGCGGTGCTGCTCGCCGTGCTGCGCTTCGGGCTCGGGCTGCGGGCCGGCGACTGGCCGGGCATGGCGGCCTTCCTCGTGCTCGTGACCGCGGCGTTCCTCGCGATCGTGCAGGCGGTCAACGCGCTGCTCGGGCCGCCCGGACGGGTCGCGGTGCTGGCGCTGCTCATGCTGCAGCTCACCTCGTCGGCGGGCACCTACCCCATCGAGACCTCCCCCGGCTTCTTCCAGGCGATCTCGCCGTGGCTGCCGATGAGCTGGGTGGTGTCGGCGATGCGCCGGCTCATCAGCGGCGGCGACGCCACCGTGGTGTGGCAGGCTTGCGGCGTGCTGTCCCTGTTCGTCGCCCTCGGTCTCGCGCTCACCGTGCTCGCCGTCCACCGCGGCCGTACCTGGTCGATGCGCCGCCTCAAGCCGGAGCTGTCGCTGTGAGCCGCCCAGTGGACGGCACAGTGGACGGCACAGTGGACGGCCCGGCGGACAGTCCGGCGAAGGAACAGGGCGGCAGGCGGGCTGAGACGCGGCAACGGCTGTACCGTGCCGCGGCCGACCTCATCGCCGAGCAGGGTTTCGCGGCCACGACCGTCGACGCGATCGCCGAACGCGCCGGGGTGGCCAAGGGCACCGTCTTCTACAACTTCGGCAGCAAGGAGGCGCTGTTCGCCGGGCTGCTCGACCACGGGATCGAGCGGCTCGCCGACGCCCTCGCCGAGGCCGCGCGCGGCCCCGCCGCCTCGCCGGTCGCCGTGCTCGACGCGCTCATGCTCGCCCAGCTCCGCTTCTTCGACGAGTACGGGCCCTTCGCCCGGGTGCTGCTGGCCGAGTTGTGGCGGGCGGCGTGGCAGGACGCCGTCCTGCGGCTGCGTACGACCGTGCTCAGGACGTACGAGCGCGTTCTCGCGGACGCGGTGGCGGCCGGCGAGCTGCGCCCGGGGTTCGACACCGGCACCGCCGCGACGGCCGTCTTCGGCATGGTGCTCACCGTCGCCATCGAACGCCGCGCCCTGCGCCCCGACCAGCCGGTCGAGGACGTCCACGCCACACTCGCCGAACTCGTCCACCGCCGCATCACACCCTGACCGGCCGCGGCGTGGAAAAGCCGGAATCTACCGGTCGTGCGAGCGCTGAGCCCGCACGGCGCCGACAAGGACCCCTGGCGTCAGCAGAGGCAGGGAGATCAGGAGAAGAGGTCGTCCACTTCGCCGTGGCCGCCCGGCCAATCCACTGCTCCAGCAGGTGCAGGTCGGAGCATCGGCTGATCCGCTCAGGTGCCGCGGAAGGGATGTCCAGGCCCCGGGCGTCGAGCACGGCGAGGATCGCCTCGATCTCGCTCTCCGTGCGGCCCTCTTGACGACCCTGTTCCAGACCTTGTACCAGGCCCCTGTTCACCCACTCGGAGAAGGCGGACTTCACTCAAGGTGTTCACGCCATTACGGAGGATCATCGGAGTCTGTGGATGGCGTGGGAACGGGGCTGATGCGTTAGCGAGACGAGATGATCGGCAACTAACGTGAACCGCCGTTCGTCGGGATGAATGCAGGCATCCCGGAGCAATGGAGGAGATCGTGTACCCCCCACCGCAGCAGAAGCGCCGGCGCAGCGTGGCTCCGTTCATCGTCGCGGTCGTCTTCGCGGGAGCGCTCATCGTCGGGTTGAAGCTGCTGTTCGGCGGGGTGTCGGGCGGCGGGAACGCCGGGGACGGCAAGGACGGGAACGCGACCAGACGCGCCTGCGACGACGACGGGATCACGCTGACCGTCGCCGCCTCCAGTGAGAAGGCCGAGCTGCTGCGCACGATGGCCAACGACTACAACGGCCACAAGGTGGACGGGAAGTGCGTGGACGTCGTCGTGAACTCCAAGGCGTCCGGCGGGGCGATGCAGGCCCTGGCGCGCGGCTGGGACGAGCGGCAGGACGGCCCGAAGCCGGACGTGTGGACGCCGGCGAGCGCCGGCTGGATCACCCTCCTGCGGCAGCGCGTCGAGGGCGGTGACCAGGCGTCCCCGGTGTCCGCGGAAAACCCGACGATCGCCACGTCTCCGCTGGTCATCGCGATGCCCAAGCCGATGGCCCAGGCGCTCGGCTGGCCGTCGAAGAAGATCGGCTGGTCCGACATCCTGGACCTGGCCAACGACCCGAAGGGCTGGGCGAAGTACGACCACCCGGAATGGGGGCAGTTCCGTCTCGGCAAGACGAACCCGAACTTCTCGACATCGGGCCTGAACGCGACCGTCGGGGCGTACTTCGCGGCCACCGGGCTGTCGGGCGACCTGACGGAACGGGACGTCGCCGCGGCGAAGACGCGTGACTTCGTCAAGGGGGTCGAGCGGTCCATCGTCCACTACGGCGACACCACGCTGACCTTCCTGTCCAACCTCCAGCACGCCGACGACTCCGGGACGGCCATGTCGTACATCTCCGCCGTGACCGTGGAGGAGAAGTCGGTGTGGGACTACAACCAGGGCAACCCGACGGGCGACCCCAAGACGCTCGGCGACCACGCCAAGCCGAAGGTCCCGCTGGTGGCGATCTATCCCAAGGAGGGCACGCTCCTTTCCGACCACCCGTACGCCGTGCTGTCCTGGGCGGACGGCGCGAAGAAGGCCGCGGCGGCGGACTTCCTGAAGTACCTCCAGGCGCCCGAGCGGCAGCGGGAGTTCGAGAAGTACGCCTTCCGGTCCTTCGACGGCAAGCCGGGCAGCCTCGTCACGACCGCCAACGGCCTCGACCCCAAGCAGCCGGCCACCACGCTCAGCACGCCGACTCCGCAGGTGCTCGACCGGATCCTCGCCAGCTGGGCCGAGCTGCGCAAGCCCGCCAACGTGCTGATGGTGATGGACGTCTCCGGCTCGATGGGCGCCGACGTCGCGGGCACCGGCAAGACCAAGCTCGACCTCGCCAAGCAGGCCGCGATCAACGCGCTGCCGCAGTTCGGCCCGAACGACCGCGTGGGCCTGTGGCTGTTCAGCCTCAAGCAGGACGGCGACAAGGACTACCGCGAGCTCGTCCCCCTGGGCACGAACAACCAGTCGCGCCTCAAGAACCGCATCAACGGCCTGATACCCAGCGGCGGCACGGGGCTGTACGACACGGCCCTGGCGTCGTACCAGCACGTGATGCGGCACCAGAGCGGCGACGCGATCAACGCGGTCGTGTTCCTGACGGACGGCAAGAACGAGGACAACAACTCCATCTCGCTCGAGAACCTGCTGCCCGAGCTGCGCAAGGAGGCAGGGCAGGAGACCGTGCGGATGTTCACCATCGCCTACGGCGGCGACGCCGACCTCGGCGTCCTGCGGAAGATCTCGCAGACCACCGACGCGGCGGCCTACGATTCGCGCAAGCCGGGGAGCATCGACGAGGTGTTCACCGCCGTGATCTCCAACTTCTGACCGGGAGCCCCTGCCTGTGTCCCGCTTCACCGACGAACTGCGCGACCCCTGGGCGCTGCTCCTGGGCGCCACGGCCGCCGGCGCCGCCTGGGCCGTCGACCTCCCTGCGGCGGGCGTGGCCGTCGCCGGGGTGGGGGTGTGGCTCATCAAGGCGTTCGCCTCCGCCTGGCAGTCCGCGGGAGGCGAGAGCCGTACGGAGCCGGAGGCCCCGCCGGTCGCGCGCGGCAGCGTGGAGGAGGCGTGGCTGCGCCGGGCGGAGCAGGCCGCCGCGTCCTTCGCCGACCTGGCCGCCTCGATGCGCGGGCAGCTCCTGCTCGACCGGATCGCGGCCATGCGCCCGCAGGTGGACGACACCGTCGCGACCCTGCGCCGGCTGGCCGGGCACGCCACCGTCACCGGCTCCGCGCTGGCCCGCTTCGACCCCCGGTTCCTCGAGCAGGAGCGCGCACGGCTGACTCAGGCCCGGCGGACGGCCCGGCAGGAGGTCGCGGGCGAGCTCGACCGGTCGATCGCCGCCCTGGACGCCCAGCGCGAGGTGTACGACCGGTTGTCGGGCGCGCGGGAGCGGGTGCTGGCCCGGCTGCAGTCGGGCGCCCTCAGCCTGGAGGGCCTGGTCGCCCGGGCGGTCGAGATCTCCGCCATGACCGCGACCGCCGACGGCGCGGGCGGCGGCGCCCGGGCGCTCGACGACCTGACCTCGGAGCTCGAACTCACCCGGCAGAGCCTGCACGAGGTCGAGGAGGCCACCCGCAACGACCTCGGCCCCTGATCGCCCGGCTCAGGCGGAGGACCCGGTCACGGCGTGCGACAGGCGGCTCAGCGACAGGCCGTGCCGCGCGATGCCGGGCAGGTCGCGCATCCGGTCCATCCGGAAGTCCGTCAGCGCGGCCACCAGTGGCCCCGGCCGCTCCGCGTCGGGCCCGGCGATCCAGCGCGACCTCAGCACGGTGCCATCGCCGCGTCGAGGTCGCCGAGAAGTCTCCGGACGCCACCTGCGGTCATGTCAGTCTCCGGGAGAAGCGCGGGGCCGGGGCAGAGCGCACGCAGGCGCCGCAGCACGCCGCGGCGGGCGTGGACGGGGGCCCGCGCAACCCGCGCAGCCGCCGGCCGTCGTGTGTCACCCGTCCATCTATCTGACCGACCGGTCGGCCTTCTATTCGGCAGGGGCGAGAAGACGGGACAGTTCGGCCGGGCCGGCGTTGCCGCCCGTACAGACGACGGCGACCTTCCGGCCGGCGAACTCCTCGCGCCGGGCCAGCAGCCCGGCGAGGGCGGCGGCCCCGGCGCCTTCGGCCAGGGTGTGCGCCTCGGTGAGCAGCAGGCGCTGGGCCCGCAGGATGTCGTCGTCGTCCACCAGGACGAAATCGGCCAGCCGGTCCCGCATGACGGCCTGCGGGGTCGCGAACGCCGAACCGGTCGCGAGCCCCTCCACGACGGTTTTCACGGGCCGGGTCACGAGCTCTCCCAGCCGCCAGGAGTCGTACGCGGCCGGGGCCTGGGCCGACTGGACGGCGATCACCCGGCAGCCGGGCGCGAGCGCGGCGGCGGCGAGGCACGCGGCGGCGGCACCGCTGCCGCTGCCCACGGGCACGAACACCGCCTCCAGATCCGGCCGGGCGGTGAACATCTCGACGTAGAGCGTGCCCACCCCCGCCAGGATGTCCGGCTCGTCGGCCGGGCTGATCAACCTGCGTCCGGTCTCGGCGGCGAAGACCCGCGCGTGCTCCCCGGTCTCCACCATCGTCGCACCCCGGACCTCGACGGCCGCCCCGAGCGCCTCGACCGCCGCGACCTTGGCGGGGTTCGGGTTCTCCGGCATCAGGACCGCGCAGGGCACGCCGTACAGGCGGCAGGCGTACGCGATGGATTGCGCGTGGTTGCCGGTCGAGTACGCCACGACCCCGCGGGCGCGGTCGGCCATGCGGGCCAGCAGCGCGATGCCGCCGCGGACCTTGAACGCCCCCGTCGGCTGGACGTTCTCGTGCTTGACGTGGACCTCGGCGCCGACGGCCGCGTCGAGCACGGGATAGGACCACATGGGAGTCTCGGGCAGGTGAGGGGCGATGAGCCGCCGGGCGTCCAGGATGTCGCGGATGTTCGTCATGGCCTCAGCCTGGCCCGCGGCCCGACAATAGGTCCAACTGAAGTTTCCAGGCAAATCCATAGACGGGATCGATGAATGCCGCTTGACGTCGTACGACTGCGGGTTCTCGTGGCCGTGGCCCGGGCCGGGACGGTGACCGCGGCGGCGCGGGAGCTGCACTACTCGCAGCCCTCGGTGAGCCACCACCTGGCCCGGCTGGAGGCGGAGACGGGCGCGAAGCTGGTGCAGCGGGCGGGCCGCGGCATCCGCCTCACCGAGGCCGGCCGCCTGCTCGCCGAGCGCGGCGCGGAGATCCTCGGCCGGCTCGACGCGGCGTCCGCGGAGTTGTCCGCGCACGTCGGGCTGCGGGCCGGGCGCGTACGGCTGGCCGCGTTCCCCTCGGCCCTCGGCACGTTCGTCCCGGCCGCCGCCGCGCGGCTCGCCGACGACCACCCCGGGCTGGACCTGCGGCTGATGGAGGCCGAGCCGCCCGAGGCGCTGCGGCTGCTGCGGGCGGGCCGGGTCGACGCGGCCGTGGTCTTCCGGTACGGCGAGAGCGGCCCGGACGATGACACCGACGATGACACCGACAATGACACCGAGGACGACGGCGTCCGGCTGGTCCACCTGCTCGACGACCCGAGTCTCCTCGTCACCTCGGCCGCGCACGACGGCGCGGGAGACCTGGCGGCGTACGCGGACGGGCCGTGGATCGCGGGCTGCGAGCGGTGCCGGGCCCACCTGCTCGCGCTGTGCGCCGAAGCGGGCTTCGAGCCGCGCGTCTCGTTCACCACGGACGACTACGTCGCCGTCCAGGCCATGGTCGCGGCAGGTCTGGGCGTCACGGTCCTCCCCCGGCTGGCGCTGTCGGCCCATCGCCATCCCGGCGTACGCGTGACCGAACTGCCGGGCTCGACCCGCCGGGTCTACGCCGCGACGTACGGCGAGCCGCCCGACCCGCCCGCCACCACGGCCCTGGTCGCCGCGCTCCGGTCCCGTAGAGATGGGTGACATGTCCCGGATGATCCAGCGCGGGACCCGGCCGTGGGCCGCGATACTTCGACACGTCCACGGCAGACCGGCCGATCGCTCGAAGGAGACGTCGAGGCATGAACGCGCCCCCATCACCGTCCGGGGTGGAGCACACTGACGAATCATCCATCCGGATCGGCGTTCTCGTGCCGCTGACCCGCCCCGGCTGGGTCGAGGCGGGCCGGCACCTGCTCGCCGGGCTCGAACTGGCCGCCGGCGACGTCAACGACGCCGGTGGGATCGCCGGAAGACCGCTCGAACTGGTGGTCCGGGACACCGCGGCCGATCCGCACAGGGCCGCGGCGGCCGTGGACGAACTGGCCCGCCTGGGCGTGGCCGCCCTGGCGGGGGAGTATCACAGCGTCGTCGCCCGCGCGGCCGCCGCCAGGGCCGACGCCCTCGGCCTGCCGTTCCTCTGCTCGTCGGCGGTTCTCGACGCGCTCACCGAACGGCCGACGCGATGGGTCGCGCGCCTGGCCCCGGCGCAGTCCCACGGCTGGCGGATCTACGCGGACTTCCTCCTCGGCGCGGGCCACCGCCGAATCGCCGTGGCCGCCGACGCGAGTGTCTATTGGGCGTCCGGGACTCGCATTCTGCGGGACCACCTCGCTCCCCGGGGCGGCACCGTGACCGAACTCGACATGCGCGCGCTCACCCCCGCGGCCGTGTGCGACGCGCTCGCCGCCGATCGCGCGACGGCCCTGCTGATTCTGGCCGGCCACCCGGAGCCGGCCGTGCCGATCGTCAGGTCGGTCCGCCGCGACCGGCGCCTGGCCGAGATCATGATCGGTGCTCCGGCCGGGCAGCCGGAGCTCGCCGAATGGGCGGCGTCACTGGGCGGCGACGGCGCCGGGGTCCCGTTCCTGCGCTACCTGCCCGAGCGCCTCGGCCCACTCGGCGCGCGGGTCGAGGCGGCCCTGCGCGAACGCCTGGCCCAAGCGCCCTCCTTCGTCGCCTTCGAGGGCTACGACACGATCGCCGTCCTCGCCGACCTGCTCCTTACCGGTGGCGCGGACCGGGCGCGGATCGCGGAGTCCTGGCCACGCGTCGCGGTCGAAGGCACCCGCGGGCTGATCCGGTTCTCCCGTACGCCGGGCATCGACGTATGGCAATGGGCGTGGCCGCCGGTCCAGGTCGCCGACAGGGATCCGGCGGAACCCGCTCGCTTCCGTGTCCGGGGGTGAGGAACCCGTGGACAGCCGCGACGGATCAGCTCGGGCTCGGTGCGGGCGACGGGGTGGCGACGTCGTTGTCCAGCTCCCTCGCGGTCCACAGGGCGACGCCGCTGCCCGGCAGCTGGCTGATCCGGGACAGGAACGTCGCGGTGCCGTCCGCCGCGTCGTCGTCCTCCGCCGCGAAGACGGTGAGGGACTGCCAGGTGCTCCACTGGTCGGCGGGGAAGAGCAGCCGGGGGCCGATGGACAGGTCCGGATCGCCGAGCAGCCGCTCGCTGTCGACGGTCACCCAGCCGTACGACGGCTTCTGGCTGAGCCGCACGTGGATCAGCGCCGAGCCGCCTTCGGGCACGACGATGTCCGCGGGCGAGACGACGACGCTCGGCGTGGCGCTCGGGCTCGGCGACGGGACGGGCGTGGGCGCGGCGGAGGGCGGTGGGGCGGCCACGCACGGCACGCCGTTGACGGCGAAGTCCGTGGGCCGCGGATTGCTCCCGCGCCAGGTGCCGGCGAACCCGACGGCGGCGGACGCGCCGGGCGAGATCGAGCCCGCCGGGACCGAGGCGGCGACCAGGCGGCCGGTCTGGGCCCACTGCGCCGACCAGCCGTACGTGAGCCGCTGCGAGCCGGGAAAGGTGAACGTCAGCGTCCAGCCCGCGATGTGGTCACCGGTGTTGGCGACGTCCACACTGGCCGTGAAGCCGCCCCCGTCCTCTCCCCACTGCGTGGTCGCGTACGTGACCTCGCAGGAGACCGCGGCGTCGGCCGTCCCCTGGACGAGCCCGGTCGTTGCGGCCGCCGCGACCATGGCGGCCGCGAGGACGGCCGAGCGACGCAAGCGGCCGTGGGGGAATCGCATCCGGCACCTCCATGGTGAGCTGACCACCGCCCTGGCCGGCTGCGACTGATCGCCGGCGACGCTCCCAGCGTCAGCTCTCCTTGGCGGCCTGTACAGGAATCACCCCCGCGGTCGCGGCGAAACGGCCGGGCCACGAGGCAGGCGGCCGGCGATCTACCTGAGGTAACCCGTCACCGGCCGCGGTTCACCCGGCGATCGGGCCGCTGAAAGATTCAGAGGAGACGGTTCCCGCGACGGGTTCGGTCCCCCGTGCGATCATCTCCGGGTGCGTACCAGTATGGGGGTACTCGCCGCGCTGGCCCTCGTGTGCGCGTCCGCGCTGATGGCCGACACGGCCCGGTACGACGCCGGGCGGACGGCCGCCCACGCTGTCGAGTGGTCGTCGCGGTGGACCCTGAGATACGCCGCCAGGGAGCACGAGGACCTTCCGTTGTCGATGGTCCCCGCGGCGGACGGCGGAGTGTCGCTGTTCGTCAGGCAGAGACCTGGCCCCGGCTGGTCGATGCTGCGGTGGGACGGGACCTCCTGGAGGCGCGCTCGCCTGCCCGCGCAGTTCGGCGAGGCCCGGGGGCTCGAGATCGGCGGATCCGCGTCCGGGGAGACGATGTGGGCGGCCCTGAGCGTGCCCCAGGAGTACGACAGCGTGACAGAGCACCTGTGGCGGTTCTCCGCCGGGCGCTGGACACGCCTGCTCTCCCGGGACGCGACGTGGAACCCGGTGGTCGGCATCTCC
Organism: Microbispora sp. ZYX-F-249; assembly: GCF_039649665.1. Classification (NCBI taxonomy): domain Bacteria; kingdom Bacillati; phylum Actinomycetota; class Actinomycetes; order Streptosporangiales; family Streptosporangiaceae; genus Microbispora; species Microbispora maris. The sequence continues at coordinate 12,562 of NZ_JBDJAW010000022.1, forward strand.
CTCGACTCGCGGGGCGGCGCCTGGTTCGTCACCGGCATGGACCCGGACGGGGGTCGCTCCACCGTGCTGCGCTGGAGCGGCGGCACCTGGCGAAGGCAGCCGTCGCCGCCGGATTTCGACCTCATCGCGGTCGCCGCCGCGAGCCCGGACGACGTGTGGATCGTCAGCCGGGAGCGGGGGGACAGGTTGCTGCACTGGAACGGCGCGTCATGGCAGGACGTGCCCTACCCCTGCGCGATCGGCTCCGCCCGTCCACCCTGTCGCGGGCGCGCTCACCTGAGCGATCTGCACCTGACCGCGCGGCCGGACGGCGAGGCGTGGGCGGCCGGGCCCTACTGGGCGGACGGCGGCGGCCCCGTCGTCCTCCACCGGGACCGCACGCGATGGGAGCAGGTGGGCACGGACCTGGTGCGGACAGGCCTGACGGCGGTGCGTGCGGACCCGGTGGACGGCGTGTGGATGGCGGCCCATCCCGCCTCCGGCGCGCCCTATGTCCTCGGCCTGCGCGACGGCGGCTGGACCAGATCCACCCTGCCGGCGAGCGGCCCCGGCGAGCGCATCGTCGGCATCGCGCCCATGCGGGGCACGGAGCGACTCTGGGTGCACACACGGCGGCCCGATCCCAGCGGCGACGGAACGACCTCGCTGGTGTACGAGCTCTCCCGGTGACGGCACGGCCGGGGCGTCAGCCGGCTTGGCGGAACTCGGCGGCGTGTGGGCCCTCGGCGCAGGCGGCGGCCAGCTCGTCCAGCGACAGGCCGAGCGCGGCGGCCAGCGCGGCGACGGTGAAGAAGGCCGGGGTCGGGGCCCGGCCGGTCTCGATCTTGCGCAGCGTCTCGGCCGACAGCCCGGCCGCCGCCGCGACCTCGACCATGCTGCGCTCGCCGCGCGCCTGCCGGAGCAGGGCGCCGAACCGCTCTCCCCGCAGGCGTTCCTCGGGGGTCAGGGGCACTCTCACCATGACCGTGATACTAATACCGGTATAGTTATTGGTGCCACTTGGGAAGGGCAAGTGTCATGGTGGAGATCAAGACCGATGCCGCGCTGGACGCGATGCGGGAGGCGGGGCGCGTGGTGGCCCGCACGCTCGACGCCGTACGGAAAGCCGCGGCCATCGGGGTGCGGCTCACGGACCTGGACGAGACCGCGCGGGCGGTGCTGCGCGAGGCGGGGGCGAGCTCGCCGTTCCTCGGCTACCGGCCGCGGTTCGCGCCGACCCCGTTTCCCGCGGTGATCTGCGTGTCCGTCAACGACGCGATCGTGCACGGCATCCCGACGGACTACCGGCTGCGCGACGGTGACGTCGTCGGCGTCGACTGCGGTGCGGAACTGGACGGCTGGACGGCCGACGCCGCCGTCACGTTCATCGTGGGCACGCCGCGGCCCGGCGACCTGGAGCTCGTCGACACCACGCGCCGGGCCCTGGAGGCCGGGATCGCCGCCGCGACCGTGGGCAACCGCATCGGGGACATCTCGGCGGCGATCGGCGCGGTCGCCGGGAAGGCCGGGTACGGCATGCCCAGGGACTTCGGCGGCCACGGCATCGGCCGCCGCATGCACGAGGACCCGTCGGTGCCCAACCACGGCCGGCCGGGGCGGGGCTATCCCCTGCGGCACGGCCTCGCGCTGGCCATCGAGCCGATGTTCATCGCCGGAGGCCGGGACGGCTACCGCACGGCGGACGACGGCTGGACGCTGCACAGCGTGGACGGCAGCCGGGCCGCCCACATGGAGCACACGATCGCGGTCACCGAGGACGGCCCCCGCGTGCTGACCGTGCTCTGAGCAGGAGCCGCTAAATAGGAGTGCTTGAACAGGGGCGTTGTCCGTACCATCCGAGCCATGCCGACTCTGCCGACACTCGCCCTGTTCGCCGCCGCCACACTGGCGCTGCTCGTGGTCCCGGGACCCGCCGTGCTCTACATCGTCACCCGCAGCGTGGCCCAGGGCCGTTCGGCGGGACTGGTGTCGGTGCTCGGCGTGCACGCCGGTTCGCTGGTGCACATCGCCGCCGCGGCGCTCGGGATCACCGCGTTGCTCGCCGCCTCGGCCACCGCCTTCGCCGTCGTGAAGTACCTCGGTGCGGCCTACCTCGTCTACCTGGGGGTCCGCAAGCTCATGCGGCGGCCGGAGACGGAGGACGCGGAGGTCAAGGTGGCCTCGAACACCCGGCTGTTCGGCGAGGGCTTCGTGGTCAACGTGCTGAACCCCAAGACCGCCATGTTCTTCCTGGCGTTCCTGCCGCAGTTCGTCGACCCGGCGCGCGGTCCGGTGGCGCCGCAGGTGCTCGTGCTCGGGGCCGTCTGGGTCGCGCTGGGCATGGCCAGCGACGGCACCTACGCGCTGCTGGCCTCGGTCCTCGCCGGCCGGATGCGCTCCTCGGCCCGGGCCCGGCGGCGGCTCGACCGGGGCAGCGGCGTCGTCTACCTCGGTCTCGGCGCGGTGGCGGCCCTGGCCACCGAAGGCGCCAGGAAGCTCTGACGGCTACCGGGACATTTGTACTGCCGTAATCGGGATCGCTGAATCTGCCCGGCTCCTCCGGCTTTCGAGACGCTTGACGCGTGCGGAGAGACGAGCTGGAGGAGCCGATGACGCAGACCCTGACCGCGCCGCCGAGAGCCGAGCAGCCCCGGAAGGGCAATCTCGGCAGGATGCTCATACCGCTGGCGCTCGACGTCGCCACGCCGATGGCGTGCTACTACCTGCTGCACGGCGCGTTCGGCATGAGCGAGGTCGCCGCGCTGGCCGTGAGCGGCGTGATCCCGGCCGTCCGGGTGGTCGCCGGGATCGTCAGGGACCGCACGCTGAACGGGCTCGCCGGGCTGACGCTGGCGGTCAACGTGGCCGGCATCGCGCTGAGCTTCGTCACCGGCGACGCCCGCATGATGATCGCCAAGGACTCCGGCCTCAGTGCCGTGCTGAGCCTGGCGATCATGCTCTCGGCGTTCACCCGGCAGCCGGTGATGTCGGCGGGCATGCGCCCGTTCGTCACCCGGGGCACACCGGAGAGGGAGGCCGCCTGGGACCGGCTCGCGGAGGGGTCGCCCCGGTTCCGCCGGGCGGTGCGGCTGTTCAGCGGCATCTGGGGCGGCGTGCTGCTCGCCGAGTGCGTGGCCCGGCTGATCGGCGCGTTCACGCTGCCGGTGTCCACCATGGTCTGGCTGTCCAACGTGATGCTGATCGTCGCGATCGTGGTGGGGCTCCTGGTCGCGGGCGCCTTCGCCTCCGGGCCGATCATGATGATGGTCAGGATGGAGGCGAGGGGCGCGCGATGAGGGGCAGGGGCATCAACTACGACACCGGTTTCCTGCCCGGCGGGCGCATCAGCCGGGAGACGTTCGACTCCGAGACGGTCCGGGCGGAGATGCGGGTCATCGCCGGGGAACTGCACTGCACGGCCGTCCGCATCACGGGCGGCCACCCGGAACGGCTCGGCGTCGCCGCGCGGCACGCCGCCGACGCCGGGCTGGAGGTGTGGTTCGCGCCCTTCCCCTGTGAGATGACCACGCGGGAGCTCGCGCCGTTCTTCGCGGAATGCGCCGAGCGGGCCGAGGAGGTGCGGCGCGGCGGCGCGGAGGTGGTGCTCGTCACCGGCTGCGAGCTGAGCATGTTCGCCGCCGGCTTCCTCCCCGGCGACACCGTCTTCGAGCGCATCGCCGGCCTCATGAAGGGCGACCCCGAGGTGTACGCCCGGTTCGCCGGGATTCCCGCGCTGCTGAACCCCTTCCTGACGGAGACCGTCCGGGCGGCGCGCGAGGTCTTCGGCGGGCGGGTGACGTACGCCTCGGGGGACTGGGAGGGGATCGACTGGAGCCCGTTCGACATCGTCGCGGTGGACGCCTACCGCGACGAGCGCAACGCGGCGACCTACCGCGAGGGGCTGCGCTCCCTCTTCGGGCACGGCAAGCCGGTCGCCGTCACCGAGTTCGGCACGTGCGCCTACACAGGGGCGGGCGCACGCGGCGGCATGGCCTGGGCCATCGTGGACCGGTCGCGAAGGCGGCCCCGGCTCACCGCTGACTTCACCCGCGACGAGGGCGAGCAGGTCCGCTACCTGCGTGAACTGCTCGCCGTGTTCGAGGAGGAGGGCGTGGACAGCGCCTTCTGGTTCACCTTCGCCGGGTACGGCCTGCCGTACGACCCCCACCCGCGCAGGGACCTCGACCTGGCCTCCTACGGGGTGGTCCGGCTGCTGAAGGACGGCGGCAGGGAGCCGAAGGAGGTCTTCCACGCCCTCGCGGCCGCCTACTCCGACGGACGCGCGACCGGCTGAGATGCGGGCCGCTGAGATGCGGGCGGCTGAGATGCGGGCGGCTGAGATGCGGCGGCGGCCACCTGACCGGCCCACCGGTAGTCGGCCTTGCCCGCCGGGGAGCGGACGATCTCCTCCACGAACGCGTAGGTCCGCGGCACCTTGTAGCCCGACAGCCGGGTGCGGCAGTGCGCGTCGAGCTGCTCCGCCGTCGGCGCGGTCCCGCCGTACGGCTGGACGACGGCCGCGACCCGCGAGCCCCAGCGTTCGTCGGGGATGCCGGTGACCACGGCGTCGAACACGGCGGGATGCCCCTTGAGCACCGCCTCGACCTCCTCGGGGAAGACCTTCTCCCCGCCGGTGTTGACGCACTGGGACCCGCGTCCGCAGAACCGGATCGTGCCGTCCTCCTCGACCGTCGCGAGGTCGCCGGTGAGCAGCCACCGCACGCCATGGGCGTCGGTGACGAAGGTGCGGGCGGTCTTGTCCGGGTCGTTGTGGTAGCCGAAGGCGATCCGGCCGCTCCTGGCCACCGTGCCGATCCGCCCGGAGCCCGGCTCGACCGGGGTCAGCGTCTCGTCCAGCACGGCCACGGTGGCGTTCGCGTTGGGCCGGTAGCGCAGGCCGGACTCCGGCGACGACCCGTCGACGCCCGAGGCCGTGTATCCGGACTCGGTCGAGCCGAAGTTGTCGAGGATCATCCGGCCCGGCAGCAGCTCCTCCAGCCGCGCGCGCACGGCGCCGCTGAGGATCGCCCCGGTCGAGCTGAGCACGAACAGCGACGACAGGTCGTAGGACCCGGCGGCCATCTCCTCGGCGAGCGGGCGGGCCATCGCGTCGCCGGTGATGTTCAGGCTGACGACCTTCTCCCGATCGATCGCGCGCAGCACGGCGGCCGCGTCGAACCGGCGGACGTGCACCATCGTGCCGCCCATCCACCAGGCGATGAAGGTGCCCATCTGGGCCGCGCCGTGCATCAGCGGGGCCCCCGTCATCATGACGACCGGGGACGCCGTGCCGCGCGCCTGCTCGATGACCGCCTCGGGCGTCTTCAGCGGGTCGCCGTACGGGTTGCCGCCGCCGAAGGCGAAGAACAGGTCCTCCGACCGCCACATCACGCCCTTGGGCATGCCGGTCGTGCCGCCGGTGTAGATGACGTACACGTCGTCGCCGGAGCGGGGCGGGAAGTCCCTGCCTTCGGACTCCCCCGCCACCGCCTCCTCGTACGGCACCGCCCCCGGCACGGCGGTGGGGCCGCCGACGGCGACGAGGTGGCGCAGCCCGGGGACCTGCGCGGCCACGGCCGCGACCCGGTCGCCGAACTCCACGTCGAACAGCAGGGCCGCGATGCCGGAGTCCCGGTAGAGGTAGCGCAGCTCCGACTCGACGTACCGGTAGTTGACGTTGACCGGGACGGCCCGCAGCTTCAGCGTCGCCAGCAGGGCCGCGACGTACTCCATCCCGTTGTAGAGCTGCATGCCCACGTGCGTTCCGTGGCCGACGCCGTGCGCGGCCAGGTGGTGGGCCAGCCGGTTGGCGTGGGCGTCGAGCTCGGCGTACGTCGCGCGGTCGTCGCCGCAGACCACCGCGACGCGGTCCCCGATGGCGTCGGCGAGCCCCTCGAAAAGATCGGCGTGGTTGAACTCCATCGGGCGGACCTCCCGCTCGTCAGGGTCTGCGACTACCTCACGGTCTGCTGCTTCCGACGATCCACATCGCGAAGAACTGCGCGCCTCCGCCGTACGCGTGGCCGAGCGCGAGGCGTGCCCCCTCGACCTGGTGCTCCCCCGCCATGCCCCGCACCTGGAGCGCCGCCTCGGCGAAGCGGATGAGGCCGGACGCGCCGATCGGGTTGGACGACAGCACGCCGCCGGAGGCGTTCCACGGGGTGTCGCCGTCGAGCGCCGTGCATCCGGCCTCGGTGAGCTTCCAGCCCTCCCCCTCGGCGGCGAAGCCCAGGTTCTCCAGCCACATCGGCTCGTACCAGGAGAAGGGCACGTACACCTCGGCGACGTCGATCTCCCGGCGCGGGTCGGTGACGCCGGCCTGGCGGTAGACGTCGGCGGCGCAGTCGCGGCCCGCGCGCGGGCTGACGACGTCGCGGCCGGCCACCATGATCGGCTCCGAGCGCATCGCCGTGCCGTGGATCCAGGCGGGCGTGCCGGTCACCTTGTCCTCGGCGGCGAGCACGATCGCGCAGGCGCCGTCGGACGACGGGCAGGTCTCCAGGTAGCGGATCGGCTCCCACAGCATCGGGGTCGACTCGACCATCTCCCGGCTGATCCCCGGGATGCGCAGGTGGGCGTAGGGGTTCTTCAGCGCGTTGAGCCGGTCCTTGACCGCGACCAGCGTGCCGATGTGGTCCGGCGCGCCCGACCTGCGCATGTACTCCCTGATGTGCGGAGCGAAGTAGCCGCCCGCGCCCACGACCAGGGAGGCGTTGAAGGGCAGGTGCGTGGACAGGGCCCAGGTGGCGTTCGACTCCGACTGCTTCTCGAAGGCGACGACCAGCACCCGCCCGTGCACGCCGCCCTGCACGAGCGACGCGCCGACCAGCGCGGTCGAGCCGCCGACCGAGCCCGCCGTGTGCACGCGCATCACCGGCTTGCCGGCCCCGCCGAGCGCGTCGGCGAGGTACGCCTCGGGCATCATCACGCCCTCGAACAGGTCCGGCGCCTTGCCGATGACGACCGCGTCGATGTCGGCGAACGTCAGCCCGGCGTCCTCCAGCGCCCGCAGGGCGGCCTCGCGGACCAGCCCGGCCAGCGACACGTCCCGCCGTCTGGTCTGGTAGCGGGTCTGGCCCACGCCGATGACGGCACAGCGGTTTCCCACGGCGACTCCTACAGAGACTGGTCGAGGACGGCGCCTTCGAGCACGGCGACGAGGTTCTGCTGCAGGCACGGTCCCGAGGTGGCGTGCGCCACCGCGCGGGCGGCCGAGCCGTCGAGGATCCGCCGGGCCGCCTCCCCGACGCGGATCAGGCCGGTGGCCATGACCGGGTTGGCCGCGAGCGGCCCGCCGGACGGGTTGACCGTCACCTCGCCGGACAGGCCGAGCGCCGCCCGCAGGATCGGCTCCTCGTGGCTGAACTGGGTGTGCAGCTCGGCCACGTCGACCGGGCCCTTGCCCACTCCGGCCGCCCGGCCCGCCTCCGCCGTGGACACCGACCGGGACAGGTCGCGCATGCCCAGGTAGTGGGGCTCGGCGCGGTGGGCGATGCCGGTGATCCAGGCGGGCCGCCCGGTTAGCTCGCGGGCACGGTCCCCGGCGGCCAGCACCACGGCCGCCGCCCCGTCCGTGACCGGCGCGACGTCGTACGGCCGCAGCGGCTCGACCTCGAACTCCTCTCCGGAAGGGTCGGGCAGGTCGAGGGCGTGGGGGTTGGCCCGGCCGTCGGCCCGGCTGCGCCGTACGATCTCGTCCAGCGCCGGTCTGTCCGCGTTCACCGCGCAGGCCTGCAGGGCGGCGTACGACACCTGGTCGAGCCCGAGCGGCGCGAGATAGTACGGATCGAGCTGGAGCGTCATGATCTCCCGGATGTCCGACATCGACGACTTGCCGAAGCCGTAGACCAGGGCGGTGTCGATGTCGCCGTGCTGGAGCCGCACCCACGCCTCGTACAGCGCGAACGCGCCGTCCATCTCGACGTGGCTCTCGCTGATCGGCGGCCAGGCGCCGACCGCGTCAAGCGCCGAGACGAACGAGAACGGCGCGCCGGCCAGGTAGTCGCACGAGCCGGAGCAGGTGAAGCCGAACCTCTTCAGCCCGGTCGCCCGCTTGACCTCGTCGATCACCGGCAGCAGCAGCTCGGGCTCGGCCAGCCCGGTGTCGTGCCCGGTGTGCACGGTCTGGGCGAAGGCGACGACCGCGACCTCCCTCATCAGGCACCCCCGATGGAGTCGTCGAGGTCGGCGTCCGGCTCGCCGGTCGGCTCGAACCACTTGACGTTGGTCATCGACAGCGTCCGCTCCTCCGGCGGCACCCACACGGCGCGCACCCGCATGCCCTGCCGCACCTCGTGTGCCGGGATGCCGCCGATCAGCGCGATCATCGGCGTGTCCGCGCCGTCCAGCAGCACGTACGCCGAGACGAACGGCACCTCGGGGGCCCGGGGGTCGGGCAGGTTGTTGATCGCGTAGGTGGTGACGGTGCCGGTGTCGGCGACCTCCACCTCCTCCTCCACGACGGAGCCGCAGGCGGGGCAGGACACGCGGTAGGGCACGTAGACGGCGTCGCATTCGGCGCACCGGCCGCCGAGGAACCTGCCGTCGCGCACGCCTTCGAGGAAGCGGGTGAGCGCCCGGCCCGGCGTGACGCGATACTCGGCCCGCACCGGCGCGACGAGCGAGGTGACCTCGGGCACGAAGCACTCGATGTCCGTGATGTGGCCCGTCGTGGCGGCCCGCCAGCGCGGGCGCACCCGCAGTCCCGGCCGCAGCGCCTTCGGGCTTCCCGCGTCCAGCGCGTGGACCAGGGCGGTGTCGGCGCCGTCGAGCTTGATGAGCGCCCAGGCGAACGGCCGGTCGAGCGGGTGGCCGGGGCGCGGGGAGCCGACCCAGGCCCACGCCTGGACGGTCCCGGCCGGTCCGACCTCCACGTAGTCGTCCGTGACCGGCTCGCCCGTGTCCGGGTCGTACTCCAGCGGCGGGACCAGCACCCGCCCGCCGGCCGTGCGGACCCCGACCAGCCGCCGGTCGCGCAGCTCGGTGAGGAACCGCCCGATGACCGGACCGGTCGTCCGCGTGTAGCCGCCGGGGAACTCCAGGACGTGAATGGCGGCCGGCGATTCCTCAGATGGCACGGTCCCTGCCTTCCCAGTAGGGGGCGCGGAGCTTGCGTTTGAGCAGCTTGCCGTTCGGCTCGCGGGGCATCTCGTCGATGAACTGGATCATTCTCGGCCACTTCATGTGGGCCAGGCGGCCCTGCAGCGACAGGACGATCTCCGCGGCCAGTTCCTGCCCGGGAACAGCGCCGGGCGCGGGCTCGACGACTGCCATGATCCGCTCGCCCCACTCGTCGTCCGGGATGCCGAACACGGCCACGTCCGCCACTTTCGGGTGGACCATGAGCTCGTTCTCGATCTCGGCCGGGTAGATGTTGGCGCCACCCGAGATGATCATGTCGGCCTTACGGTCGCAGAGGAACAGGAAGCCGTCCTCGTCCAGGTAGCCGATGTCGCCGACGGTGAAGTGGTCACGCAGCCGATTGGCCGCGGTCTTCTCCGGGTCGCCCTTGTACTCGAAGGAGACGCCCATCTTCATGTAGACGGTGCCGGGCGTGCCCGCGGGCACCGGTGCGAGCTCGTCGTCCACGATCAGCAGCTCACTGCCCGGCCAGGCCTTCCCGACCGTGCCCGGCCGTTTCTTCCAGTCGTCGGGGGTGGCGATCGTGCCGCCGCCCTCGGTGGCGGCGTAGTACTCGTAGATCACGTCGCCCCACCACTCCAGCATCTGCCACTTCACGGGCACGGGACACGGCGCGGCGGCGTGGATCATCCAGCGCAGCGACGACAGGTCGTAGGACCGCCGCGTCTCCTCGGGCAGCGACAGCAGCCGTTTGAAGTGCGTGGGAACCATGTGGGAGTTCGTCACGTGGTGCCGCTCGCACAGGCGCAGCGTCTCCTCGGCGTCCCACTTGTCCATGAAGACCAGCGTGTGGCCCATGTGCAGCGCCGTACCGGCGAACTGGGTGACGGCCGTGTGGTAGCTCGGCGAGGTGACGAGGTGGGCGTTCGGCCGGCCCGGCGTCACGCCGAACAGCCGCAGCAGGCCCGTCATCAGCTCGGCCGAGTCGTCGGGGTCGAGGCCCGTGAGCGCGCGCCGCACGCCCTTCGGCCGTCCGGTCGTGCCGGAGGTGTAGTGCATGGTGGCCCCGGCCGTACGGTCGCCGGGCAGGGTGTCGGGCATGCCGGCGGTCAGCTCGGCCACCGGGCGGAAGCCCTCGATCTCGCCGTAGGAGAAGCACCGCCCGGCCGCGATGCCGGCCTCCCGGGCGGCCCTGGCGGCCTCGGCGGCGTACCGCTCGTGGGCGAGGAACGCGGCCGCCTCGCTGTCGGCGACGATGTAGCCGATCTCCGGTCCGGTGAGGTGCCAGTTGACCGGCGTGTAGTACCACCCCGCCTGCAGGGCGGCGAGATAGAGCACGAGGCCGTCCGCGCCGTTGGGCAGCAGGCCGCAGATGCCGTCCCCGGGTCCCAGGCCCAGCGCGCGCAGGCCGTGGACCATGCGGTTGGCCCGGGCGAGCAACTCGCCCGCGGAGTGTTCCGTGCCGTCGGGATCGACCGCCGCGATCCACGCCGGGTCGGTCTGCGCGAGCCTCCAGAAACCGAGTGAGCCCATGTGCCAGCTCCCTAGGGGGTGCGCCGCGAAGCCGGGCGTCAGCGGCCGGGCAGTGAAACACGACGGGACGACGCTGACAAGATCTGGCAATGCGGAGCGACTCAGATGAGAATCGGTTCTAGTTCTTGCGGGCAGACTAACCCCGCGCGCGATGTCTAACAAGCGCTTGATCGAACCGGTGACGCCGTCCCGCTGGAGGACACCTGTGGAGCTCCTGCCCATCAGCACCCCGCACTGCCGGATCGAGCGCGACGGTCACGTGGTGATCGTCACGATGGACCGCCCCGAGGCCAGGAACGCGCTCTCGCAGGACATGCTGGTGGGGCTGGCCGAGGCGTGGCAGTACGTCTCGGACGAGCCCGAGGTGCGGGTCGGCATCCTGACCGGGGCGAACGGCACGTTCTGCGCCGGGGCCGACCTCAAGGCGATGGGCACGCCCTCGCAGGACGAGCGGGTGCGCCGCCGGGCCGCCGAGATCCCCGACTACCACTGGAAGGGCCTGCTGCGCGATCCCGAGGCGCTGCCGTCCAAGCCGATCGTGTGCGCGGTCGAGGGATACGCCGTGGCGGGCGGCACCGAACTGCTCGTCGGCACCGACCTGCGCGTCGCCGCCGAGAGCGCCACGCTCGGGCTTTTCGAGGCCAGGCGGGCGCTGTTCCCGATGGGCGGCAGCGCCATCCGGCTGCCCCGCCAGATCCCGTACGCGTTCGCCATGGACGTGCTGCTCACCGGCCGGGCGGTCACGGCGGCCGAGGCGCTCGCGATGGGCATGGTCAACCGGGTCGTGCCGGACGGCGGGGCGCTCGCGGCGGCCCGTGAGATCGCCGAGCAGGTGGCCGCCTGCGGGCCGCTGGCCACGCGGGCGATCCTGCGCGCCTACCGCGAGACGCTGGGCATGCCGGAGGCCGAGGCGCTCAAGGTCTCCGACGCGATCGGCTGGCCGGTCATCGGCTCCGAGGACGCCAAGGAGGGCGCCCGCGCCTTCCGCGACAAGCGCCCGCCCGTCTACCGGGGCCGATAGCCGTTCAGGGACGGACCTGGACCATGGCGTGGGTGCCCGTGGTGCGCCATGGGCGGCCGGTCGCGTCCAGCTCCGCCAGCGTCCGCTCCGGCACGCCGACCAGCGCGTCCGACTTCAGCGTGCGCAGCGCGACGACGGGCCCCGGGAAGTAACCGGTGACCGCGGCGAACGGCATGGTCGCCGGCCACATCCGGTCGCCGACGAGCCGCCGGTAGTTCAGGTCGCCCTTCAGGACGGTCAGCGAGGCCGACGCGAACTCCGCGCGCAGGTCGTCCGGCATGTCCGAGTAGGGCAGCGGAGCGCAGGCGAAGGGATGCGCCCGCAGCCGAAGACGCCCCTCCTCCATCGCGGCCCACAGGCGGGCGCCGGCCTCCCCGGCCCGGCCGGGGGCCGCGGCGAGCCGCCGCACGCACGCGAGCACGTCGGCCGGGGTGGCGTCCGACACGAAGTACGGAACGGGCTTCACGTGGAGGACGACCTCGCCCGCGAGCCCGCGGGTGAGGAGGTGGTCGACGAGCACGAGGTCGGGCAGCAGTTCACGCCCCGCGTTGTCGGCGACCAGGCAGATCCGCCCCGGCGCGGCGGCCTCGACAAGCGTCCACAGCAGCGGGCCGTCGTCCACGACCAGGCCTGCCGCCCTCTCGTGGTCGCCGTCGAGCGTGACGCCGAAGGACAGGTCGGCGCGGTTGCCCCACAGCGAGCCGAGCAGGAGCGCCCGGGCCTGCTCGTCCGGGGGCAGCGCCGCCGTCTCGTCGAGCGCCGCCAGTTCCCCGTCCACGACCGGGCCCTCGAGCTCGGCCTGCTTCATCGGGCCGAACGGGTCGACTCCGCGCCACGGACCGTCGCCGAAGTATCCGGTGGCCTCCAGCAGCTTGCGGTAGAAGTAGCTCTCACCCCACAGGAACGGCACGTCGACGTAGCGACCGCCGATCTTGCCGCGTCCCCACTCGGCCCAGGCGGCGCCGTCGTGGGCCGACGGCCCCAGCGGCGCCATGACGTCGCGCACGACCTCGTCGAGCAGCCGGTCGAGCGCGCGCCGCCGGTCCGGGTCGTACGGCAGCGCCCGCGCGACCTGGCGGACGAGCACGGGATGCCGCTCCCTGAAGACGCTCAGGGCGTAGGAGCCGGGGACGTTCCCCATGATCGGCGGGGCCTCGGCCACGGTCTCGTCGCGGGCACCACTCATCCCCGGCATCCTCCCTCGGCTCGCCGAACTGCACGGCCAGTAAATCGCAGCGGCCGAGCGACCGAGGGAGGCGGGGCGGCGGTGTGGGGCAGGGGTGAGGGACCGGGGCGAGGGACCGGGGCGAGGGACCGGGGCGAGCGACCGGGGCGAGCGACCGGGGTGAGCGACCGGGGTGAGCGAGGACCCCGCCCGCCTCGCCCGCTCGCTCGCGGCGTCAGCCGTCGCCGGTGATGCTGCCGAGGCGTTCCATGGCCTCGACGTACTCCTCCACCATCTCGAAGACGACCTGTTTGGCCGGCTTGACCTGGTTCATCGCGCCGATGATCTGCCCGGCGGGGAACGTGGCCAGCTCGGTCGCGTCCGACCTGCCGATCCGCCGCAGCGCGTCGGAGATCAGCATGAACTGCAGCGGCATCGGCAGCGTGCCGGGCGACTCCGCCGACTCCCACGCGTCGGTCCACTCGTTCTTCAGCAGACGGGCGGGCTTGCCGGTCCAGCTCCGCGACCTGACGGTGTCACGGGAGGTGGCCGCGATGATGCGCCGCCGTACGGTCTCGGAGGTGTCGGCCTCCTCCACGGCCAGCCAGATCGAGCCGGTCCACACGCCCTCGGCGCCGAGCGCCATGCCCGCGGCCATCTGGCGGCCGGAGCCGATGCCGCCCGCGGCCAGGACCGGGACGTCCACCGCGTCCACGACCTGCGGGATGAGCACCATCGTGGAGATCTCGCCGGTGTGGCCGCCCGCCTCGGTGCCCTGCGCCACGACCACGTCCACGCCGACCTCGACCTGCTTGACGGCGTGGCGCGGCGTGGAGGCGAGCGCGGCCACCTTCACGCCCTTGGCGTGCGCCTGCTCCACGACGTCGGCGGGCGGCGGGCCGAGGGCGTTGGCGAGCAGCGCGATGGGATGCCGGAGCGCGACCTCGACCTGCGGCCGGGCCGTCGCGTCGGTCCAGCCGAGCAGGACCTTGCCCGAGTCGGATCCGTCCAGCGGCGGCACGCCGTGCCGGGCCAGCAGGTCCTCCACGAAGGCCCGATGCCCCTGCGGGATCATCCCCTGCAGCCGCGCCACCAGGTCGGCCGGGGAGTCCACGTCGAGGTCCGACCCCGCGTAGGAGGCGGGCATCACCACGTCCACGCCGTACGGACGGCCGTCCACGTGGTCGTCGATCCACTTGAGCTCGATCTCGAGCTCCTCGGGGGTGAAGTACAGGGCGCCGAGCACTCCCATGCCGCCGGCGCGGCTGACCGCGGCGACGACGTCCCGGCAGTGGCTGAAGGCGAAGATCGGAAACTCGATACCGAACATGTCGGTGACACGTGTCCGCATGCCTTCGAACGTACGACGGCCTCCGGCGAACTGCAACGCGTTCTACTAACTGGGGATCGACCCGTTCCTACCAGCCGGTAACTCGACGGCCGGGGACGCGACGGGAAGCCGCACGAGAACACGTTCCAGCACCCGGGGCGGCGATCATCCCGCGATGACCACCGTTAAAGTCAGATTTCATGACAATGCGGGATTGCGGCCATACCACGGGAGTCGTACCTTCCCCCTATGGATCTGGAGATCCGCCACCTCAGAATCGTGCACGCGGTCGCCGAAGCCGGGAGCGTCACGAAAGCGGCCACCCGGCTCGGCCTCGCCCAACCGTCGCTCACCGCTCAGCTCAAGCGCATCGAGCGCTCGCTCGGGGGCCCGCTGTTCGAACGCGACCGCAACGGCGCACGTCCCACTCCTCTCGGCGAGATGGTGCTGTCCCGCGCCCGGGTGCTGCTGCCCGCCGTACGGGACCTCCAGGAGGACGCGGTACGGTTCGCCAACACCTCGGTCAAGCTGCCCGGCTATCGCATCGGCGCGACGAACGGGCCCATACTCGGCGGGCTGGTCGAGCGCCTGACCGCCGACCAGCCCGGCGTCCCGGTCACCACCCGCACGTCCTGGTCGGCCGGTGAGCTGACCTCGCTCGCGGTGGCCGGCCGGCTCGACTTCGTGCTGCTCGGCACGTGCGGCGACAGCCCGCCTCCCCCGGCCGAGGCGATGAACTGGACCACGGTCGGCACCGACCCGGTCTTCGTGCTGCTGTCGGCCGACCACCCGCTCGCCGGGGAGAGGGAACTGGAGCTGTCCAGCCTCGCCGACGAACACTGGACGGTCGCCCCCGGCGACGGCTGTTTCGCCGACTGCTTCGCCGCCGCCTGCGCCCGGGCCGGGTTCGTCCCCGAGTCCATCTACGAGACGGACGTGGCGACCTGCCTGCACCTGGTCGGGGTGGGCAAGGCGGTCGCCCTGTGCCAGGCCACCTTCCGGCTCACCGCCGGGCTGGTCATGATGCCGCTGGCCGGCGCGCCGCTGCGCTGGCGGCACCTGCTCGGCTGGCACGCCGACTCGATGGGCGCGCGGGCCGCCGCCCCCGTGGTCGCCGCCCACG
Organism: Microbispora sp. ZYX-F-249; assembly: GCF_039649665.1. Lineage (NCBI taxonomy): Bacteria > Bacillati > Actinomycetota > Actinomycetes > Streptosporangiales > Streptosporangiaceae > Microbispora > Microbispora maris. Next base: position 27,794 of record NZ_JBDJAW010000022.1, read on the forward strand.
CCCGGGCGGCGTACGCCGACGCGGTCCGCCTCAGCGCCCGCTACGCGGACTGGCTCGTCACCAACCCCGAATACGGCACCGTCCCCTGACGCGGCGGCGGGCGCACCCCCCTGCGCCCCCGCACGTCCGTCCACGCGATCCGGCCCCGCGATCCGGCCACGCGTCCCGCCACGCCTTCCGTCCACGCGTTCCGGGCCACGCCCAGTCACCCGCCCGGCCGCCGGTGCAACTCCGCGACGCCTCCCTCCTCTCGCGCTCGCGCACGCCCGGAGGTCCGAGGGCGGTTATTTCCGGGCCAGCGAATCCCCCAGCGAGGGCGGTTCCATAACTCGGTGATAGGGGCGAATTGATAGATCCACGTGACAGCGGAGGTCGGTTACGTTGACGGCACCCCCCAAAGACAAGGAGAGCCCCACATGCTCCACAGACGCACCGTACTCGCCGGATGCGCTCTGGCCGTCACGGCCCTCGCCACGGTCGCCACCCCCGCCATGGCCGAGCCGAACAACTCTCCCGCCTCCTCCGCCGTCAAGCCGCCGCCCGCGATGGTGGAGGCGATGCAGCGGGACCTCGGGCTCACCTCAGCCCAGGTCGACGCCCGCCTCGCGAACGAGGCGAAGGCCATGGCCACCGAGGCCAAGGTGCGCGCCACCATCGGTGACGCCTACGCCGGGTCATGGGTCTCCGGCACCACCTCGGAGAGCTTCATCGTCGCCACCGCCGACGCGTCCAAGGCCGGCGCGATCCTGGCCGCGGGCGCGCAGCCGAAGCTCGTCGGCCGCAGCCTCGCCACGCTCGAGTCCGCCGAGGCCGCGCTGGACCGGGCCGCCGCCGGCGCGCCCGCCTCCACGTCCGTCTGGTACGTCGACGTGCTCAGCAACAGCGTCGTCGTGCTGTCCTCCAACGCCGCCGAGGCCGAGGCGTTCGTGGCCGCGAGCGGCGCCGACAGGTCGGCCGTACGCGTCGAGCAGTCCAACGAGCAGCCGCAGACCTACTACGACGTGCGCGGCGGCGACGCCTACTACATCAACAGCTCGGCCCGGTGCTCGATCGGCTTCTCCGTACGCAGGGGAACCACGAACGGCTTCGTCAGCGCCGGTCACTGCGGCCGCGCCGGCAACAGCACGACCGGCTACAACCGGGTCGCCCAGGGCACCTTCCAGGGCTCCTCGTTCCCCGGCAACGACTACTCCTGGGTCGCGGTCAACAGCAACTGGACGCCCAGGGGCTGGGTCAACAACTACAGCGGCGGCAATGTGGCGGTGCGGGGCTCGTCCGCCGCGCCCGTGGGCTCGTCGATCTGCCGGTCCGGCTCGACCACCGGCTGGCACTGCGGCACGGTCCAGCAGCTCAACGCCAGCGTCCGCTACTCCCAGGGCACGGTGAGCGGCCTGACCCGGACCAACGTCTGCGCCGAGCCCGGTGACTCCGGCGGCTCGTTCATCTCGGGCAACCAGGCTCAGGGCATGACCTCCGGCGGCTCCGGCAACTGCTCCTCCGGCGGCACCACCTACTTCCAGCCCGTCAACGAGGCCCTCTCGGCGTACGGCCTCACCCTCGTCACCGGCTGACCCCCACCCCCCACCCCCCACCGCCCGTGATCTTGTAGTTTGTCGCAACAAAGGCTGTGTCCAGGGCCGCCACGGTCCGTGATCTTGCACAAAAGCGCACCCTGGGTCCACGACCAGCGAGAACGCCCTCCGTGATCATGCAATTGCTAGATCACGGAGGGCGTTTTCGCAGGTCGAGCACATGACCAGTGAGTCGACCACAAGATCACGAAGGATAACACTGCAGGTCAGCGGCTTCTCTGCGACAAACTACAAGATCACGGGCTGTGTGTGGGTGGGGTCAGCGGGGGAGCCTGCGCCATATGGGGCGGGGAAGCAGCCGCATGACGGCGAACGCGAGCCGCAGCCGGGCGGGGACCCACACGGTCCCCTTCCGCGTGTCCAGGGCCTCCACGACCGCGTCCGCGACCTCGGCCGCCGTCACCGACATCGGGGCGGGGGTCATCCCCCGCGTCATCCGGCCGATCACGAACCCCGGCCGGACGACCACGACCCGGGCCCCGGAGCCGTGCAGTGCGTCGGCCAGTCCCTGGGCGAAGCCGTCCAGCCCGGCCTTGGCCGAGCCGTACACGAAGTTGGCCCTGCGCACCCGCACCCCGGCCACCGACGACAGCACGACGAGCGTGCCGTGTCCCTGCTCGCGCAGCCGTCGCGCGGCGGCCAGCCCGATCGAGACGTGGCCGCCGAAGTTGACCGCGACGTCGCGGGCGGCGGCCACCGGGTCGGCGTCGTAGACCGCCTGGCTGCCGAGCACGCCGAACGCCGGGATCACCACGTCGAGGTCGCCCACCTTGGCGGCGGCCTCCTCGATCAAGGCGGCGTGCGCCTGCGGACGGGCGGCGTCGAAGTCCAGCATGTGGACCTCGGCTCCGAGCCGTTCGAGGTCCTCCACCGGCGCGGTCCCACCGCGTGCGGCGAGCACGACCCGGCGGGCGCCCCGCCGGACCAGCCGCTCCACGATCGCGAGGCCGATCTCGCTGCGCCCGCCGAGCAGCAGGACCGTGTCGACCGAGCCCAGTGCGTTCCTCACAACCACTCCCTCGACGACGGAATCAGCACAGGCGCAGCCTACGGGCGAGGTCGGAGACGAAGACGCCGTCCGGATCGGCCCGGCGCCGGATCTCCCGCCACTGCGGCAGCCGGGGGTACGTCGCGGCCATGGTGGCGGCGGACATGCGGGAGTCCTTGGCCAGGTAGAGGCGGCCCCCGGCCGCGGCGACCCACTCGTCGAACTCGGTCAGCATCGCGGCCAGCCCGCTCTGCCCGGCGGGGATGTCCAGGGCCAGCGTCCATCCCGGCATGGGGAACGACAGCATGCCGGGAGTGCCCGCCCCGAACCTCTTCAGCACGGTCAGGAACGACACGACCCCCGCGCCGGACAGCCGCTCGACCACCCGGCGCAGCGTCTCCTCCGCCCCGAGCGGCACCACGAACTGGTACTGCACGAAGCCGCGCGGGCCGTACATCCGGTTCCAGCCGTCCACGCCGTCGAGCGGGTGGAAGAACGGCGCGATGCCCTGGACGATACGGCGCGGGGCGGCGGGGGCCTTGCCGTACCAGGCGGCGTTGAAGGCCCGTACGGTGGCCCGGTTGAGCAGGCCGCCGGGCACCCGGGGCGGGGCCGACAGCAGGGGCCGCGGCGCGAAGGCGAGCGGGTTCCCGCGCGCGCGGGCGGGCAGGTCGCCGGGCACGGCGTGGTCGCCCCGGGTGAGCACGCCCCGGCCCATCCGCCCGCCGCGCGCCAGCAGGTCGATCCACGCGACCGTGTAGCGGTGGCCGTCGTCGGTCGCGGTCATCGTCGCCAGGGTCTCGTCGAGGTCGCGGGTGCGCTCGACGTCCACCCGCACCCACGCGGTCTCGACCGGCACGCACCGGAACGTCGCCTCGGTGATCACCCCGGTCAGCCCCATGCCGCCCACGGTGGCCCAGAACAGGTCGTCGCGGGGGGTGAGCGTCCGCAGGCTCCCGTCGGCGGTGAGCAGGCGCAGCGAGCGCAGGTGGGCGCCGAAGGAGGAGTCCACGTGGTGGTTCTTTCCGTGCACGTCGGCCGCGACGGCCCCGCCGACCGTGACGTACCGGGTGCCGGGGGTCACCGGGACGAACCAGCCGCGCGGGACGAGCGCGGTCATGAGGTCGTGCAGGCTGATCCCCGCCGACGCGGTGACGAGCCCCGCGGAGTCGACGTGCCACGACCGCTCCAGCGCGGTGCAGTCGAGCACGAGCCCGCCCGCGTTCTGCGCGGCGTCGCCGTACGCGCGGCCGAGGCCGCGGGCGACGACGCCGCGGCCCCCCGCCTTCGCCAGCAGCGCGGCCGCCTCCTCGGCGGTGCGCGGGCGGGCCACGGTGGCGCGCGTGGGCGCCGTGCGCCCCCATCCCGTCAGCAGCGTCATGCCAGGAGTCATGCCAGTTGGATACCGCATGCCAGCAGGACCAGCATCAGCGCGAGGAAGATCTGGAGCGGGCGGTCGCGCAGCACCAGTTCCTCGGGCTCCTCCCCCACTCCGCGGTCGACCAGCAGCGCGTGCCGCAGCACGACCAGCACGAACGGCACGATGCTGAGCGCGCAGAACGCCCTGGCCGGCCCGGTGTGCTCCTGGAGCGCCCACAGGCAGTAGGTGACGATCATCGCCCCCGAGGCCATGACGCGCACGTGGCCGAGGTAGCTCGCGGTGTAGGTCTCCAGCGTGGCCCGGGCGATCGAGCCGTCCCCGGGCCGGGCGCGGAGCTCGGCCTCCCGCTTGCCGGTCACCAGCAGCAGCGAGCCGAGCGAGACGACGACCAGGAACCAGCTCGTCACCGGCACGGCCACGGCGACCGCCCCCGCGTACGCGCGCACCACGTGACAGCCGGCCACCGCGACCAGGTCCACCACGGGCTGGTGCTTGAGCCAGAGGGTGTAGGCGAAGGTGAGCGCGAGATAGCCGGCGACGACGGCGGCGAGCGGCCACCCGCCCGCGAGCCCGGCGAGCAGGCCGGCCGCCAGCAGCGCCGCGCCGGCGGTCCGCGCGAGCCGTACGGACACGGTCCCGGCCGCGATCGGCCGCAGCCGCTTGCGCGGGTGCCGCCGGTCGGCGGCCACGTCGGCCGCGTCGTTGAAGAGGTAGGAGCCACTGGCGGCCAGGCAGAAGGCGGCGAACGCGATGAGCGAGCCGCGCAGGCCCGCCCCGGTGGTCAGCACCCCGGCGGCGGCCGGCGCGGCGAAGACGAGCGCGTTCTTGAGCCACTGCCGGGGCCGGCAGGCCCGCACCAGCCCCGACGCGCGTGCGCGCCGGGAGGGCGCGCACGCCGGAGGCGTCGCCACCGGCGGGCCCATCGGCGGCCCCATCGGCGGGTTCAACGCGCTCTCCCGCTTCACGGACAGGTCCGTCTTCGGGTCACTTCACGCGGCCGGGCCGCAGCAGCAGCCACGCCCCGACGACGGCGAGCGCGAGCCCGAGGATGAGCGCCACCAGCGGGAGCGTCGTCCTGATCAGGGTGATCTGGGCCATGTTGTCGCGGGCCGTCTGCACCAGATTGCTGACGGTCTCCGGGGTGAACGACGCGGTGGCGATGAAGGCGGGCAGGCGCTCGACGCCGTCGGACGTCTTGAGCACCTCGTGACGCTGCTGCTCCTGCTTGACCGCCACGCCGGTGTTCGGCTCCACCCAGAACGTGATGGTGCCGTCGTAGACGCGCTCGACCTGGATGTCCCCGGTGCCCTTCATGCCGAGCACGGAGGCGGGCGCGCTGAGCGTGTCGGTGACGGTCGGGGGGATCTGCTGCGTGAACTTGTAGACCGGCAGCCCGTTGACCGTGTCCTCACCGGCGAACGTCGCGTCGTACGCCTTGCGGGCGTCGGCGTTGAACACCTGGTAGGTCTTCTTCTCGACGCCGAAGGGGAACAGGAAGACCTGGCCCCGCAGTTGCACGGGCTGCGCGCCCTCCCCGGTGTCGACGCTGGTGCCGCAGCAGGTGACGCCCTGACCGTTGAACTTGTTGAACGCGCTGCGGAACTGCGTCATCGAGATCCGCGGGTTGTTGTTGGTGACGTCGCTCGCGGCGGTGAACTGGTCCCACACCACGTGGTCGTCCTTGGACTCCTTGACGTCGCCCCGGACGGTGACCGTGATGTCGAGGTCGCCGGTGAGGACCTTCAGGTCGCGCATGCTGAAGTAGCGCGCGTTGGGAGCGGTCAGCTTCGCGACGCTGTACTGGTCGGCCGGCGCCTGCACGAGCTTGTCCGCCACCTGGAACCGCAGCAGTGGCGCGAAGACGACGAGGAACGCCCCGATTGCCAAGAGAACAACTCCCACTCCGCGGCGCATCGCTCCTCCTGGGGGCAGACCAGTTGATGCCTATTTATCCTGAAACAGGTTTCTATTTCGCTGTATGTTAGACGGGGCAGTGACCGACGTCACGAGGGATATGGAAAAGTGACCGAAACAGGTTCTAGCTCGTCGGCCACTCGTGACATGTTACCCGCCGGTTCGCAACCCGTTCGTGACACTGGCGTGCCCGTCGGCCACGTCGACGCCCTCGACGGCGTGCGGGCGCTCGCGGCCGTCGCCGTCCTCGTCTTCCACGTCGCGATCGAGTCGGCGGCGGCGCTGCACGACAACTTCTTCAGCAGCCTGCTCGCCCGTGGCGACGTCGCGGTCCCGATCTTCTTCGCGCTGTCCGGGCTGCTCCTCTACCGGCCGTACGCGCGTGCCGCGCTGCTCGGGGAGCGTCCCCCGGACACCCGCGTCTACCTGGTCAAGCGCGCCCTGCGCATCCTCCCGGCGTACTGGCTGGTCGTGGTCGTGGCGATGGTGCTGTGGTCCAAGCCGCACCTCGGCGACGTCAAGACGTGGCTGCAACTGCTGCTGCTCGGCCACACCTACGAGATCCACCCCTGGTGGTTCGGCCTCGGGCCGCGCGGGCTCGCCCAGATGTGGAGCCTGTGCGTCGAGGCCGCCTTCTACGTGCTGCTGCCGCTGGTCGCCGCCGTGCTCGCGGCGTTCGCGCGGCGCGGCGGCCCCGGCCTCGACGCCCGCGCGCGGCGGCTGCTGACCGGCGTCGCCGTGCTCGCCGCGTCGTCGTTCGCGTGGGCGCTGCTCACCTACTACCCGGTCTACCGGCCCTACCTGAACGCCTGGCTGCCCCGGGCCTGGGTGTTCTTCGCGGTCGGCATGGCGCTGGCCGTCGTCTCCGAGTGGGCCCGGCAGGAAACCGGCGAGAACGGCCCGGCGCGCCGGTTCGTCCGGGCGGTGGGCGCGTCGGCGGGCTCGTTCCTGCTCGTCGCCGCCCTCGCGTACGCCGTGGCGGCCTCGCCGCTGACCGGCACGCGGTTCAGCGGCGTGGACGGCGTCTGGGCCGACCTGTCGGAGCTGGCCCTGTACGCCACCGTGGCGGCCGGGCTGGTGACCCCGGCAGCGCTGCTGCCGGCCGGCGGCTCGCCGTACGGCCGCTTCCTGAGCAGCCGCGTGATGCGCTTCCTCGGCCGGGTGTCGTACGGCGTGTTCCTGTGGCAGTTCGTGGCCCTCTATCTCTGGTACGACTTCACCGAGCAGCAGGCGTGGAGCGGGAACTTCGCCGGCAACCTGGTCGTGGTCGGCGCGCTCACGCTGCTGCTCGCCACGCTCACCCATCGGTACGTCGAGGAGCCGGCGAGGCGCCTCGCCCGCCTGGCGACCTCTTCCCGGAGGGAGAAGCGGACGGGGACGCCGACGGAGACGGCGACGGAGACGGCGACGGAGAAGGCGGCGGCGTCGCCGCTGCCGTAGGGGCGGGCGCGCCGGGCACGGGGTCGCCGTAGGCGAAGCCCTTCAGGCAGACCCCCGACGGGTCGTCCAGCCGGATCAGCAGCCCCCTGCCGACGGCCGTGACCGGGAACCGCACCAGCGCGCCGCCGGAACCGGTGGCGTGGAACCGCAGCTGTCCCCGCTGCCCGCTCATCTCGTAGCTGCCGGTGCCCGCGCGCTCGGCGGTGTAGGCCAGCCCGGCGATCGGCCCGGGCCCGCCGAAGGACACGACGTCGGGGAAGAAGATCGCGTCGCCGAGGAGCGGGAAGCACGAGCGGCCCCCCGGCGGCACCACCCCGACCGACGCCTTGACCTCGACCGGCGCGAGCCCGCCCTTGTCGTCGAAGACGAGCGCCTGCTCCGACGGCTCGGGCACCCGCATCCGGGCGCGCAGCGCGGGCCGGGCGAGCGGGGCCAGCAGGTGGTGGCTGAGCCTGCGGTTGCCGTTCCAGGGCAGCACGATGTCCTCGGGCAGCGGGCTGGAGTAGATGACGGCCGTGTCCGGCACCCGGGCGAGCGAGGCCCGCACCGCGGCCAGGTAGGCCCGCACGCGGTCGCCCGACAGCGTGTCGCGGTAGTTCTGAATCGAGACGATCGACATCGCGAGGTAGGCGCCCGCGAGGAGCCCCGCCGCCGTCGGCAGCCCGCTCCCTGCCGGGATCGGCCGCCGGTACGGCTCGGTCTCGTCCCGCATGGGCAGCAGCGCGAGTCCCAGGCAGACCGCGAGCACGATCGCCGCGTCGGCGACGTACCGCGTCTCGGAGCCGACGACCTGGGCGAGCCCGGTGCCCCGCGCGATCGCGGTGGGCACGCCGTCGGCGGCGACCAGGTAGCCCGCCAGGATCAGCCAGGCCCGCACGGCCCGCCGCCGCCACAGCACCGTGCCGGCCACCAGCACGGCGAGCACGGCCCATCCGGCGGCCACCAGCAGCGGACCCGGGTCGGCCAGCCCGCCGTTGGGCAGCACCGGGCCCCACGACAGCGGCCCGCCGACCACCCCGGCGGGGAAGATCTCGCCGAGCAGGCGGCCCAGCAGGTCCGCCGCGTCGCCCGGCGCCGGGACGGCCGCGCCCTCGCCCGGCGCGGTGCCGCGGCGGGCCAGGTAGAGCGCCGCGTACGCGCCCGTCAGCAGCGCGTACGAGCCCCACAGGCGCCAGTGGGAGCGCAGCTCGCGCAGCATGAGCGCCGGCCACGGGCCCGCCCACGGCCGCAGGTGCGACGTGGTGAGCGCGAACAGCAGGAACGGGACGAAGACCCCCTTCGTGCTGAACGCCATGCCGGCGAGGACCCAGAAGAAGGCCCGGCGGGCGTGCCGAGCCCCGCCCTCCCGGACGTACCTCACCTGGGCGGCGAGGGCCATGACCATGGCGAGCTGGAGCGGCACCGCGTTGACGGCGGCCGACCACCAGCCGAAGGCCGGGATGGTCAGCGGCGAGAACAGGGCGAGGGTGAGCGGCAGCAGGATGCCCGGCCGCGTGCCGAACAGCCGCACGAGCAGCCGCAGCAGCATGACCGCCGCGGCGGCCTGGACCGCGAACGTGACCGCCGAGACCAGCAGCCAGTCGTACGCCGACAGCCGCGACAGCACCCAGGTGAGCCCGAGCGCCCCCGGCATCAGGTGACCCTTGTGGACGCGGAACAGGAAGTCGAACGTGAGGGAGTGCTCGTAGGCGTCACCCACGAACAGGAAGTCGTCCTCGACGAAGGACGACGACGTGAGGACGGGGACGCGGACCGCCAGCGACGCCACGACCAGCAGGACCGCCGCGATCATGACGGGATTCGCCAGGCCCGCTCGCCATGCCGGCGCGATGCCGGGCCGTCCGGTACGCATGATCTGACTCATCGGGATTCTCCCAGCGCTGTGGGACAAAAGGGGTGTTATGCTCCGGCGCACCCGACAGGAGAGGGACGTCGTGCACGCCGAGCCGTTCCGCGCCGACCTGGCCCGTTCGATTCGCCTGTTCAGCGCCTTCCGCAAGGAGCAGACCGACCCCGACTTCTTCTACGGCCTGCTCGCCCGCGACACCGTCGCCCAGCTCGCGGCGTACGCCGACCTGGACGGCGCACTCGTCGCGGACGTCGGCGGCGGGCCCGGTTACTTCACCGACGCGCTGCGCGCCGTGGGCGCGCGGCCGGTGTGCGTGGACTGCGACGCCGGGGAGATGAGCGCGCGCACCGGCGCGATCCCCGACGGCGCGGTGCTCGGCAGCGCCCTCGACCTGCCGCTGAAGACCGGTGCCGTGGACGTGTGCTTCTCCTCCAACGTGCTGGAGCACGTGCCCGACCCGTGGCGGATGGGCGACGAGATGGTGCGGGTGACGCGGCCGGGCGGCCTGGTCTACCTGTCGTTCACCAACTGGCTGTCGCCCTGGGGCGGCCACGAGACCTCGCCGTGGCACTACCTGGGCGGGCATCGGGCCGCGCGCCGCTACACGCGCCGCCACGGCCACTCCCCCAAGAACGTGTACGGCACGAGCCTGTACGCCGTCTCGGTGGCCCGGGCGCTCGCGTGGGCCCGGCGGCACCCCGGCGCCGACCTGGTCGACGCCCTGCCGCGCTACCACCCTCGCTGGGCGACCCCGGTGATCCATCTACCCGGCGTTCGCGAAATCGTGACGTGGAACCTGCTGCTGGTGCTGCGCCGCCGCTGACCTTCTCGTCCGCGCGCCGATCCGGTGGACCAGGGCGAGCACGACCGCGAGCAGGCCGCACGCCAGCGGGATCCACTCGCGCGTCAGCAGGATCCACCGGCGGAACCGGGCCGCCTCGTCGGCGAACGCCCGCACCTCGGCGGCGCTCGTCGTCAGGTCGGCGTCGAAGGCGACCTGACGCTCGACCTGGTCGGGCGTGCGCAGGGTGTCGCGCCGCCGCTCCCGGGTGCGCACGGTCAGCCCGCTCTCCGGCTCGACCCAGATCGTGCGGGTGATCTCGGTGTACCTCGCCACGGTGACCCGCCGCTCGCCGGGCATGCCGACCGACGTGCCGGGCACCGGGCCGGGCAGGTCGGCCGTCTTCACCGGCCCGGCCGAGTAGGTGTAGCGGTAGGTCCGCAGGCCCTCGACGGTCTCCTCGCGCTCGAACCGCATCGGCGCCTCCCGCCGCAGCACCGGGTCGAACATGCCGTACGAGCGCGGCTCCGCGCCCGCGGGCAGGCGGAAGGCGAGCCCGGTCTGCCGTACGCCGGGATCCTCGTCGACGTATCCGCCACAGCAGTCGACGGCGAGGCCGGTCCGCCGGTCGAAGGCCGTGCGGCGCTCGTGGTAGTCGACCCGCTCGCCGTCCCGGGTGTCGAGCGAGGAGAACTCCACCCACACGGCCGTGCGCTCGTCCCCGGCCCGCGGATCGCCGTAGACGGCCACCGTGTTCTGCACGGGCACGCCTCTGTGGAGCCGGAACGTGGCGGTGTCGAGGTAGGTGGCCGAGGGCGAGACGAGCCGCTGGATCCTCGTCAGCTCCAGCGGCAGCACCGTGGTCCGCGGGGCGACGTAGAAGTGGAACAGCACCCCCACGGTGACCAGGAAGGCGATGCCCGCCAGGAGCAGCGTGCGCGGCGACCGCCCCATCTCCCCCCTCACACCCCCACCCCCCTGCCGTGATCTTGCAGTTTGTCGCAGGAACCCGGCGCGACCTGCGCGTCTTCCGTTCGTGATCTTGCACTTGAGCGGCCGAAAGCGCCCCCACCAGCACCGTTCCCGTCCGTGATCTTGCGATCGTCGTCCGGATCCCGTACGGCGGCCAGCAGCCGGGCGAGCACGACGAGACAGAGCGCGTCGGCGGCCGCGCCCTGCCCGGCCGCCTGGGCCACGCCGGCGAGGCCGAGCGCGACGAGCACCACCCACGCGGAGGCGGCCCGGCGGGCGAGGGCCCGCGGGCGGCTCGGGCCCGCGTGCTGGGCGGCGGCGATCCCGCGCAGCCACAGGAACGCCGCGAGCGCCGCGGCGACGACGGCCACGCCCGCCACGCCCCCGGCCCACAGCCCGGCGAGCGGCGCCGCGATCCACACCCACGGCGCGCGGACGCGTCCCGGCCCCACGGGTCGCAGCCGCGACCGGCCCCGCACCAGTGCCAGGGCCACCACCACGAGGGCCAGGCCCAGCCCGGCCAGCAGCGCCGCGCGGTAGGCCGGATCGGGCTCGTAGCGCAGCACCACCTCGCCGCCGCCGGCCGGCAGCTCCCACGCCTGCCGCCAGCCGTCGAGCCGTGCCGGGGTGAGCCGCGCGCCGTCGAGGTACGCCTGCCAGCCGGCGTTGAAATTCTCGTTGACCACCAGATAGGACGGCGCGGCGGCGGCGACCCGGAGGCGGCGCTCCTGCGGCCCCCACGAGGTCACCGTGGCGGGGGCGGCCGTCACCGCCTTCCGCTCCTGCCCGGTGCCGTCGGCCAGCACCACCGAGCGAACCCGGAAGGCGTCGCCCGGCGCCACGCTGACCCTGCTGCGGCCCTCGGTGAGGTGCACGGGCGCGCAGCCCGAGTAGGTCAGCGGGCGGCCGTTGAGCACGTCGTCGAGCGTGCCCTCGACCACCCGGGTCGGCACGTCGTCGCCGTCCACCCGCAGGGTCGGGCCGTACCCGCAGGGCAGCCGCAAGGGGATCGCGCCGAGGCCGCCGAGGGGTTTCACCCCGGGGATGGCGATCTCGGCGACCTCGATCGCGCGGGAGGCGGGCGCGGTGAACTCGATGGTGAACGTCCGCGTCCTCACCGTGGGGAAGGTGAACACGCCGTCGCGGTCCACCCAGCCCTGCACCGCTCGCTCTCCGGCACGCAGCGTGAGCTTCACCGGCGGGATGCCCTGCGCCGAGTCGGGGAACAGCACCCGGATCCGCGAGAAGCTCCGGGTCGTCCCCAGGTCGATCGACAGCGTCGGATGCCGGTCGAACGGCTGGGCGAACCACAGCGTCGAGGGGTCGCCGTCCATCGCCTGGCGGCCCAGCACGGCGCCGTGCTCGGCCGCCGTCGAGGACGCGCTCACATGCGGGTACTGCTTCGGCAGCGTGGTGAGCAGGTCCGCCGCCTTCGGATCGGTCAGCACGGCCTGCCCGCGCAGCGTGCGCACGCCGTCGCGCGCCACCGGGACGAGCCGGTCGAAGCCGTTGCCGTCCTCGCCCAGGATCTGGAGGCGGGAGGAGCACGTCCAGGTGACCGAGCCCCGCATGCACGCGTCGGCGTCCCCCTGCTTGGTCAGCAGCATGGTGCCCGGGTCGCCCGCGCCGGTGCCCGTGTTGGATGTGTCCGGCACCGAGATCGTCCGCACCGCCCGCACGCCCGGGACGCGCAGGTCGGTGATGCCGACCCGGCTGCCGAGCGCCGTCTTCGGCTCGTACGCGAGCCTGGTCACCCGGATCCGCAGCCACCGGCTCTTGCCCGGCACCGGTGGCAGCGGCTGGAGCGCGTCGGTCCGCGCCACCGGGACGCGCCGCACGCCGCGCTCGGTCTCCAGCGCGACCTCGGCCACGGGCGGCCCGGCCGCCTCCTGCTCGAACGCCGCCGAGATCTCGGTCAGGTCGACCTGGCCGGTGAAGCGGACCTCCAGCCACTCCCCGACCGCGCCGTGCCAGCCGTCCGACCGCCATCCCGTGCGCGGGTCGTCGTCGAGCGCGGCGTACGGCTGCCGCCCGGGGTCGCGCTGGCCCACGGCGGCCGTGACACCGGAGTCCGCCGACGAGGCGGTGACGTCCTTCACGTCGAGATAGCGGGCGGTCGAGGTGGCCGCCGACCAGGCCGGATCGGTGAGATCGGTGGTCACGAGCGCCTGGTCGTCCGGCAGCGTGGCCGACGCGATGCGCCGTACGTCGCCGAACACGATGTCCCGTTTCCGCAGCGTGTCGGTGAGGATCGTGTCGCGGGCCGGGATCGCGGCCGCGCCCGGCTCGTCGCCGACGAGCACCGGCCGGTCGCCGGTGAGCAGGCCCTCCTCGGCCAGGTCGAGCACGGCCTCGGGGGCGCCCTCCACGTGCAGCGTGCCCGCACGGGGCACGGTCGAGGCGAGCGGAGCCGTCCCCGGGATCGTGTAGACCTCCAGCGCCGGGTACGGCTGGTCGAGCCAGCCCGAGGCGGTCCCGCTCGCGGTCAGGCCGACCAGCGGCCCGAACTCGGCGGTCCTGGAGAGCCCGGAGTCCTGCAGGGTCTGGTGCACCCGGGCGGGCCAGGCGGTGCCGAGCGTCTCCCTGATCAGGTCGTTGCGGATGAGCAGGTGGCTCACCCCGGCGCGGCGCAGGGCCGCGGTCAGGCCGGGCGAGCCGCGCCCGGTGGCGAAGCGCTCGTCCACCGCCTGCACGAGCCGGGCGAGGCCGGGCGAGCCCCACGGCACGTTGGCGTGGGTGGCCCAGCGCACGGTCAGCAGCGACTGCATGGGCTCGTCGAGCGGCCGGCCCCACAGGTACTCCCCCCGGGCCGAGCCGGGCATGGCGAGCACCATGCCGTCGCCCGCGTTGCGGTTCAGCCAGGCCGCCGCCTCCCGCCAGTAGGTGGGGAGGTCCGCGAAGGAGCCGCGGGCGGTCACCCCGGCCGTGCCGACCGGCACGAGCGTGAGCGCGAGCAGCCCGGCGATCGCGGCGGTGACCGGCCCGCGCAGGCGCGCCGGCCCTGTCGCCGGCCCTGTCGCCGGCAGGGCAGCGGGAAGCGCGGCCAGGCCGAGCGCCAGCGGCAGCCGGATCAGCGCGTCGAACTTGTGCAGGTTGCGGAAGGGCGCGAGCGGCCCGTCGAACAGGTCCCTGACCTGGCCGGTCCAGGGGTGGGCGAGGTCGCCCGCGTGGCCCGCGGTGACGATCAGCAGGCCGGCGACCACGCTCAGGACCAGGAACGTCCGCTCCGGGGTCGCCCGGCGGACGACGCCGGTCAGCCCGAGCCCGGCCACCAGCGCCGTCGCGGCGACCAGCCACGGCACGGTGGCCTGGTCGTAGGCCGCCGGCAGCCACGGCTGCCCGTCCACCGGCAGGAACGAGATCCAGCTCGACGTGCCGCGCAGCGCGTTCACCAGCGAGGTGACGCTGGTGGTCGCCGACGCCGTCTCGATGAACGGCAGGAACGAGAAGATGTAGCGCCCGAGCAGCAGCAGCGGGACGAGCCACCACATCGACACGAGGCCGGCGAACAGCAGCCACCAGCCGAGCAGGGCCCATTTGCGCCCGCCGTTCCGGCGGCTGAGCAGGTAGACGAGCGGGACGACGAGCACGGCCAGTTCCGCCGCCGCGTTGACGCCGCCCGCGAACAGGAACGCGACGGCCGAGAGCGCGGCGGCCCGGCGCGGGCTCACGCCCTCCCGGGTGCCGCGGACCAGCGGCAGCAGCACCCACGGCAGCACGGCGCTCGGCTGGAACTCCGAGGAGTTGATCCCGATCAGGGCCAGCGCGTGCGGGGCCAGGGCGTAGGCGAGCGCGCCGAGGATCCGGGTGCCGGGCGAGCCGATCCCCATCGCCCGGGCCAGCCGCTCGGTCCCGAGGAACGCCGCGCACAGCACGAGCGACATCCACAGCCGCTGGATGTCCCAGGCGGGCATGTCCATGGCCCGGAAGAGCACGTAGAACGGCCCCATCGGGAAGAGATAGCCGTACGCCTGGTTCTGCAGGTGGCCGAAGTAGGCCGGATCCCACAGGTGCAGCGCGCGTGACAGGAACCCCAGGGGGTTCACCGCCATGTCGAGCTTGGTCTCGGAGATCACCGCGCCGGGCGCGGTGTTGAAGGCGACGGCCGCCAGCAGCAGGCAGCCCGCGAGCAGCCGCAGCCGGTGGCGCAGCGTCCGGCCCGGCGGCGCGGGACGGGCGGCGGGGGCGGGCTCCGGGGCTCCGGCGCTCTCGCCGGGCGCGCGGGTCACCTCTTCCGGCGCGGGCTCCCGCGGCTGGACCGGGACGTCGACGGACACGGGCGCGCTCAGGCCTCCTGCTCACGGCGGTCGTCCGGCGGCCGTGCGGCCGGACGTACGGGGAGCCGGCCGAGCTCGCCCGCGACCAGCCCGGTCATGGCGGCCCCGGTCTTCCCCCAGGTGAACTCGCCCGCCCAGCGCCGGCACGCCCGGGCCATCCGGGCCCTCGTCAGGGGGTCGTCCAGCTCCCGCAGGGCGTGGTCGACCACGTCGGCGAGCCGCTCGCCGTCGCGGACCAGCCAGCCCGTCACGCCGTGCCGTACGGAGTCGCGCAGGCCGGCCACGTCGTAGGCGACGGTGGGCACGCCGAGGGCCGCCGCCTCGATCACGGTCAGCCCCCAGCCCTCGAACTCCGAGGCCGTGACGTTGAGCCTGGCCCGGCTCAGCACGGCGTTCTTCTCCGCCTCCGGCAGGAATCCGTGCAGGTGGACGCGTCCGGCGACGTCGGGCCTGCCCGCCCGCTCGGCCAGCCGCTCGTGCTCGGGCCCCCTCCCGACGACGTGCACGTGCAGGCCCGGACGGCCGGGCGCCAGGTCGGCGGCGAGCTCGACCACCCGCTCGACGCGCTTGTGCCCGACCAGGCGTCCGAGGTAGACGACGGCCGGGTCGCCCGGCACCGGCTCGCTCGCGACGGGCCTGGCGGTCGGGCTGCCGTTGGGCACCACCTCGATCGGGGCCAGCCAGCGCAGGCGCTCGCGCAGTTCGTGGCGGGAGGACTCGGAGACCGTCACCGTCGTGCACCGGCGATACAGCAGCCGCGCCACCGGCCCCTCGATGAAGCAGCCGATCCGCGCCAGCCAGCGCGGGAAGAAGGCGTAGAACTGCCGGTCGTGCACGTGGTGGACCACGCAGATCACCCGCGTACGGCGGCGCGCCACGACCGGGGAGAAAAACGGGATGCCGTTCATGCAGTCGACGACGACGTCGAACCGGCGGCGGTGCAGCAGCAGCCAGAGCGGGACGAGGAGATAGACCAGGTATTTGCCGCCCATCCTGCGCAGCCGGATGCCGTCACGCGACTCGGCGCGGGCCTGGTACCGCTCCCGGCTGGTGAGGAAGCTGACGCTCGCGCCCTGGCCGACGAGGTAGGCGGAGACCCGCCACGCGTACTCCTCCGCGCCGCCGGCGACGGTCTGGCTCGGCTCGCGGAAGTTCAGCACGGCCACGCGTACGCCCGCGAGAAGGGGAACGGCGGCCGGGGCGGCGCCGGCCGCCGCCAGGTGCGGCCTTTCGGGCGGCTCGGGAAGGGGGGCCGGGCGCCCCGAGGATTTCGCCTTCGCACCCTGTGCGACCACGACCACTCCTTCGGGTGACACGTCTCGGCGGGAGTTCGGGGGGCACCGCGTCACCCGGACGGGGCGGTTACGGCGGTGCGGGCGAATCGGGGCACGGACGCATGAGGGCGTGGCGAGACCACACCCCCTGGCGGGCTCGGACTTCGCGGAGGTCCTTATGGAACGGGTCTCAGGTCTGCCGCGTTCACCTGTCGCCGTAGTTGTAGAGCGGCTTGTTCGGCGGCTCCGCGGTGGGCGCTGCCACGTTGACGACCGCCACGGAGGCGACGCCGGCGAGCACGGCCCCGACCGCGAGAGCAGCCAGCACCTTCAACACGGATGCTTCCTCCTTGTCGGGAGCGGGCGATAGAGGCCGAGAGTAGAACGTGATACAGGTCCTACACCATAGCCTTGGTCAAACCGTGATAAAAAGACTTACTGTCCAGTATGCCATCCGTCCCCGATCTTGGCTGGTCACAGCCGCACCAGCAGTAGCTCCCGGCCTCTGTATACGGGGGTCGCCCCCGGCAGCCGGGACAAGAACGTGTTCTCATCAAGCCCGGCCGCGAGCACGTAGCGCACCCCCTCCCGCCGCAGCCCGTCCGCCGCGGACGACACCGGAGGGCCGGCGGGCGGTGTGCCCCCGGCCGTGGTGGGTTCCGTGGTGGGTTCCGTGGTGGGTTCCGTGGTGAGCCCCGTGGTGAGCGCCGACGCCACCGCCTCGATCCGGCGGACCCGCGGGCTCTCGGCCGCGACCCGGATCCGCCCGCCGCCCGGCACGCCGACGACGAGCGTCTCGTTCCACAGCACGGGCCGGGAGAACATCTTGGTCGCGGGGTCGAGGACCACCCGTCCCGAATTCCAGGAGAAGGCCCGGTAGGCGCTCCAGGGCAGCGACAGCAGCGCGCCGGGAGCGGGATCGCCGTTGACGACGGCCTGGACGCGGCGCCATTCGCCGGGATATCCGGCCGTTCCGAGCCTGCCGGACGCGCCCAGCGCGAAGGTCGGCAGCACGAGCACCGGCACCGCCACGGCGGCCGCCGCCACCGGGGCGGGCAGGCTCCGGCACAGGGCCGCCGCCACGACCGCGACGCCCGCCGCCTGCGCGAGCGCGAGCGGCGCGACGTACACCTGCCCGTCGCGAAGCGGGCCGAAGCCCGCCCACCATCCGACGAGCTCCCGCAGCACACCGGACGCGAAGGCCCCGGCGCAGGCGATCAGGACACCCGCGCACGCCGCCACCGCCAGTCCCCGCCACCACGCGGGCCTGCGGGTGGCACCGCCGAGCCGTACGAACCCGGCGACCGCGACGAGCGTCAGCGCCAGGCGGACGGCGGCGAGCCCCGGGCCGTCCTGGCCGGGCACGACGGCGTGGGAGTTCCAGATGCCGCCGAGGCTGAGCAGGCTGCCGAGCGTGCCGAACGGCCCGTCCGCCCGGGGCGCGAACGCGGCCACCCCGGCGGGGTCGGTCACGGCGTCCGACCGGAGGGCGGGCACGAGCCACGGCAGGCTGAGCACCACGACCACGGCCGACGCCCACGACACCGACCTGAGCACCGCGCGCGCCCGTCCTGTCCCGGCGCGCAGCACGGCCACCGGGAGCACGGCCAGGGCGCTGACCAGCATGGCCTGGAACCCGCCCACGGCGGCGGGCAGGAGGGCCGCGGCGAGCCGCCCGGGCCCGCCGCGCGCCGCGGCGCGCACGGCCCAGGGCAGTCCGGCGTACCCCAGCAGCAGCGCCCAATGGCCGAGGAGCAGGCGCTGCGCGAGATAGGCGTTCCAGGCGTAGAAGGCGGCGGCGGCCAGCCGGGGCACGAGCACCGCCGCCCGCACCCGGGCCTCGGGCGCGCCGCCGGCGGCGGACCCGTAGGACAGGGCCTCACCGGCCAGGGCCGCCGCCCCGGAGGCGGCCAGCGTGAACAGCCCGAGCAGGATCGCCTTCTGCACGATCTCGGCCGGGATCACGGCGGACAGCAGCGCCACGACCTGGTCGCTCGGCACGGCCCGGGGGAAGCCGTCGCCGAAGCGCAGCGGCGGGTCCGGCACGAAGACCATGTCGTAGCGCAGCGTGAACCCCGGCCCCAGCGCGGGCCCGAGCGCGAGCACGCCGAACGCCAGGCCGAGCAGGGCCGGCCCGAACCGCACGATCGCCGGCCCCCGTGCGGCGCCCGCATGCCCCACAAGGCCAAGCCGCACAAACCGGAAGGGCCGCCACATGTCGTCCAGGCTAGTGGCCCGCCTTGACGGCGTTCGATCGCGTCGGCGCCTGTCGGCGGCCTGTGCCCAGCGGAGAAAGGGGACGGCAAGGCCGTTGCAAGCGCTCGGCCTTACCACTGGGACACGGCCGCCGCGACTCCCGGGCGGCGACCCGCCCCGCCCGCACGTCACGGCGCACCCCAGTACACCGGAGGATCACATGCCCCGCTCGACCCGCCACCTGACCGGTCTCGCCGTCCTCGCCGTCGTCGCGGGCGGCCTGGCCGCGCTCACCGTCCCGGCCCAAGCGACGCCCACCCCCTCCGTCGCGGCCGCTCCCGACACCACCCCGACTCCCAGGCCCACCCCGACCGCCCGCCCCGGCGAGGTCGCCGCCTTCAGCTACACCGGCCTGGACGCCGACTGGGGGCCCTTCTACTCGGCGTACCGGAACGGCGCGCGGGCCATGGTCCGCGGCCGGGTGTGGGAGGACGAGGACAACGGCAGCTTCAACGTCGAGGCGCGGCTGTACGACCGGAACTCCCCGGCCAGGCTGTGCGCCTACCTGCGCCTGAAGGCCAAGACCGAGGAAGAGACGTGGAGCAGGACGCTGAAGAAGTGCGGGCCGGACGGCTACGCCCGCTTCTCCTTCCACGACTGGGAAGAGCATGTTCCCCAGGACCTCCGGGTCCAGGTCTGCTACCGGGACGCGCTCACCCGCACGGTCACCTCCTGCGGCGGGTGGTGGCACGCCTACCGCTGGATCGAGCGGTGACCGCCGGTCGGCGCTGACGGCGATCGGAGCCGCCGGTGTCGCCGGAGATCGACGTCACCGAACTCGACCGGTCCTCAGCGGCTCTCGTAGAGGCGGTAGGTGGCCAGGACGTTCAGCCGGTGCAGGTCGCGGCAGAGAGTGAGCATGCCCTGCCGGGCGAGTTCCGGTGGCACCGGATAACGCGCGAGGGCGGCCGACAGCCGCGGATCGAGGCGCTCGGCCCACGGATCGGTGCACGCCGCGAACGTCTCCTCCAGATCGCGACCCGCCCGCACGCTCGCCTCCACCTCGGCGTGGAGTCGTTCGAGGTAGCCGATGAGATCGTCCAGGGCCGCGGGACCGTCTCCCATCGGGCCGTGACCGGGGACGACGGTCTCCAGGTCCGGCAGGGCCTCGCGCATCCTGCGCAGCGAGCCCACGTACGGTTCGGGGCCGCCCTGGAGCAGCATGTGGGCCGTGCCGGCGTGGCAGAGGAAGTTGCCGGTCCAGGCGGTGCGGGCGTCGGGGACGTACACGATCGTGTCTCCCGGGCCGTTGCCGGGGCCGAAGTGATGAAGCTGGACGACGCGTCCTCCCAGGTCGATCTCGGCGGACAAGTCGAACGTCAGGTCCGGCGTCCGCCACACGGTGACCTCGTCGAGCAGCGCGGCGTCACCGTACATGTTGGCCGACCGGGTCTGTTTCTCGTATGCCAGGTCGGTCATGTTCGCCTTGTTCGCCCCGGACGAGATGATCACGACCTCCCGGGGGAACGCGGCGTTGCCGAAGGTGTGGTCGCCGTGGTAGGTCGTGTTGACCAGGTAGCGGAGCGGCCGGTCGGTGAGACCGGTGACGGCCGCCTGGATCCGGGCCGAGACGCCCGGGGTGATCCCGGCGTCGACCACCAGGGCGGCGTTCCGCCCCGCGATCACGCCGTTGTTGTCCTTCGGCGGCAGGTTGGCCATGAGCGCCCACACGCCGGGCGCGAGTTCGTGCGGCACCAGTTCGAGGCCCACCGGCGACAGGTTCGGGCCGCCGTAGCCGGCGGGCCGCTCGGCGATCTCCCGATCCGGGATGTGAGACAGGGGCATGACGATTCCCTTCGGTGTCAGACGGAGGCGGCGATCGGGCGGGCGTCCGGGGTGACGGCCGCCCGGGGAAGACCGGCGGTCCAGAGGCGGTGGACGAGGATCGGGCCGATGACCCAGTAGCCGAGGGAGGTGACGATGCCGGGGAAGGCGAGGTCTCCCGAGACCAGGTCGTAGACGGGGTGGCCGATCGCGTTGCCCATCGCCCCCATGACGGCGAAGAACCAGGCGATGAGCAGCGGCACCCGCCAGCCCCGGTAGATCGCGAGCGCGCCCAGCGCGAAGGCCGCGTAGGAGATCATGTTGATCCAGACGAACAGGGACAGTGACATCGCCTGCGCGCCGAAGACCTCGACGGGCCAGCGCCGGTTGAATCCGTTCATGAACTCCTCCCCGAAGTGAAGGAACTGCCAGGCCAGGCCGATGAGGTAGACCGGCAGCACCCGGGAGGGGTCGGGGGGCCGGCGGTCGGTGGTCGCGAGGTGGCAGCCGTAGGCGATCAGCATCGCCGGGATGAAGGTCAGCCAGAGCGCCAGACCGGGTGACAGGTAGGCGAACACGGCGATCAGGGCGGCGGCGACGACCCCGGCGGCGACGGCGGAACGGTGACTGGTCATCCGGTGCTCCTCATGAGGTGCTTGGTGACGGTGTCGAGAAGAGCCATGCCGACGACGCTAGGGCGGCGCCGCCCACCCGGAATCCGTCATGTGACCGGTCATCCCGAAGCGGGCATACGTCACGTCCTCCATAAGATCGGTCCGTGCTGTACGGGCGGAGGGCCGAAACCGATCGGATAGATCACTTGCTGGCCGAGGCCGGGAACGGCCGGAGCGGCGCTCTGGTGATTCGCGGTCCGGCGGGGATCGGCAAGACGGCGCTCCTCGACCACGCGGCGCGGAAGGCGTCCGCCACCGGGATGCGGACGTTGCGCGGGGTGGGCATCGAAAGCGAGGCCGAGCTGGCGTTCGCCGCGCTCCACCTGTTGCTGCGCTCCGGGCTCGACCGCCTCGACCGGCTGCCGGCCCCGCAGGCGGAGGCCCTCAGAGGAGCCCTCGGGCTGGCCCCCGCGACCACGCCCGACCGCTTCCTGGTCGGGCTCGGCGCGCTGACCCTGCTGTCCGAGCTCGCCGGCGACGGGCCCCTGCTGTGCCTGGTGGACGACGCCCAGTGGCTGGACCGCTCCTCGGCCGACGCGCTGCTGTTCGCCGCCCGGCGGCTGGAGGCGGAGGGGGTGGCGCTGATCCTGTCCCTGCGGGACGGCGGTCACGGTCTCCCGCCGGCCGGCCTGCCCGAGATGAGGCTCGGCGGCCTCGGACCGGCGGACGCGGCCACGCTGCTGGGTGCGACCGCCGGCACGCTGGCGCCGCACGTGAGGGACCGCGTCCTCGCCGAGAGCGAGGGCAACCCGCTCGCGCTCATCGAACTCTCCGGGGGGCTCACGCCCGGACAGCGGGCCGGGCACGTCAGTCCGCTGGCCTACCACCTCGGGCCGCTCCCGCTTCCCGGGCGGATGCGGGAGGCCTTCCAGACGCAGATCCAGGCCCTGCCCGAACCCGCCAGGGCCCTGCTGCTCGTGGCGGCCGCGGAGAGCACCGGCGACCTCGCCGTCATCCTCGCGGCCGCGCAGCGGCTGGGCGTCGGCCCTGACGCGGCCGAACCGGCTGAGCGTGCCGGGCTCATCCGCGTCGACGGGGAGCTCTCCTTCCGTCACCCGCTGATCAGGGCGGCCGCCTACCAGGGAGCGCCGTTCACCAGGCGCGTGGCCGCCCACCGGGCACTGGCCGCCGCACTCGGCGAGGCCGCCGGCGGGAGCCGGCACGCCGACGCACGGGCCTGGCATCTGGCCGCCGCCTGCACCGGACCCGACGAGGCCGTCGCCGCCGTGCTGGAACACGCGGCCGAGCGGGCCAGGCGCAGAAGCGGCCACGCCGCCACGACCGCGGCCTACGAGCGCGCCGCGCAGCTCACCCCGGACCCGCGCGAGCGGGTACGCCGGCTGATCAGCGCCGCCGAGGCGGCGATGGACGCCGGCCAGCTCCCGCGGTCGCGCGCGCTGGCCGACCGGGCGGCCCTGCTCACCGACGATCCGCGTCAGCAGGCCAAACTCGCGAGGGTCCGCGCGGCCGTCGAGTTCGAGCAGGGCTCACCGCGCGTCGCGCACGGCATCCTCATGACCGCCGCCACCCCCATCACGGCGGCAGACCCGGCCATGGCCGGGTCCATGCTGGCGGAAGCCGTACGCGACGCCTGGTTCGCCGGCGCGCCCGAACTCGCCGGGCAGGCCGTCGAACGGCTCCACGCCCTGGATCTGCCGGCCGGGCACCCCCTCCACCCGGTCATCTCCGCGTTGACCGGACTGGCCGCCCTGCTGGCGGGCGACTCCGCCCGCGGGCTGGTGCCCATCCACGCGGCACTCGCCGACGCCGGGAGGTCCCAGGCCGCCGGCCCCGGAGAACGGCTCATCATCGCGTCGATGGCCTTCATGGTGGGCGACGACGAGACGTCCCTCGATCTGGCCGCCGGCCTGGCCGGCGACTGCCGGGCCCAGGGGATGATCGGCTGGCTGCCGCACGCGCTGCAGAACCTCGCCAGCAGCCAGCTCTACCTCGGCCGGTTCCGGGACGCGAAGGCGTCGGCCACCGAGGCCGTGCGCATCGCCGAGGACACCGGGCAGCATCACCGGGTCGACCACCTGCAGGGCGTGCTCGCGTGGCTCGCCGCGGTCTCCGGCGACGACCGGACCTGCGAACGGCTCACGAGCCGCGTTCGCGCCCACGCCATGGACCACGACAACGTGTCGAGCCTGGCCTGGGCCGTCTGGGCGCAGGGACTGCTCGCCCTCGGACAGGGCAGGACGCGGGCCGCACTGGACCATCTGGAGACAGGTATCGCCGGCACCGTCCGCCACCAGCTCTCGACCACCTTGTTCGTGCCGGATCTGGTGGAGGCGGCGGTCCGGTGCGAGCAGCCCGAACGGGCCGGGGCGCCGCTCGCCCGGTTCGACGAGTGGGCCGCCGCCACCGGGCAGCCCTGGGCGCGTGCCGTCGCCCTGCGCTGCAGAGCGCTGACCGCCGCGCGGGACGAGGAGGCGGAGAGCGACTACGTCCGTGCCGTCCGCCTGCACCTCAACGGAGGGCGGCCGTTCGAGGAGGCCCGCACCAGACTCCTGTTCGGAGAATGGCTACGCAGAAACCGGCGCAAGGCCGACGCCAGAGTCCACCTCAGGCAGGCGCTGGACATGTTCGAACGCGCCGGCGCCGCCCCCTGGGCCACGCGTGCCCGCGCCGAACTGCGCGCCACGGGCGAAGTGTCCGGCGACGTCCGCGCGGTGGGCGCGGCCGGTCTGCTCACCCCGCAGGAGCTGCAGATCGTCCGCCTGGCCGCGCGGGGCGCCACGAACCGCGACATCGGCGCCCAGCTCTTCCTGAGTCCGCGCACCGTGGGCTACCACCTGCACAAGGCCTTTCCCAAGCTCGGCGTCGCCTCCAGAACCGAACTGGGCCGGCTCGACCTCGACGATCCCGCCCTCGCGACGAGTTCGCGCCACCGCGACGGCTGACCCGGCGGCACGGACGCGGACCGGCGCGTCGCCGGGCACGGCGGACGCACGGGGTCACCGCACGAGCGGCCGGGCGGGCCTGCCACCGGCCCGCCCGGCCGCCCGGATGCTACTTGCCCGGCTCGGGGTCGCGGGGCAGGCCGAGCATGCGCTCGGCGACGATGTTGAGCTGCACCTCGGTGGTGCCGCCGTAGATGGTCATCGCCCGGGTGGCGAGCACGGCGCGGTTCCAGTAGCCGGCGTCGCCGAGCTTCCAGTCGGCGGCCGTGACGGCGGCCGGGCCGAGCAGGGAGACCGCCACCTCGGAGACGTTCTGCGCGTGCGCGGTGGACAGCAGCTTGCGCACCGAGGCGTCGGCGCCCGGCTCGCTGCCGGCGAGCTGCTTGAGCGTCACCCGCAGCGACAGCGCGTTGATCGAGTGGGACTCGCAGACGACGCGGGCGAGGTCCTGCCGCTCGGCCGCGGTGAGCTCGCGGCCCAGCCGGCCCGCCAGGCCGAGCAGGTCGGGCACCGAGGCGCCGGTGCCGCCCGAGCCGGACGACAGCGAGACCCGCTCGTTCGACAGAGTGTTCCGCGCGACCCGCCAGCCCTCGTCGACCTCGCCGACGACCAGCTCGTCGGGCACGAAGACGTCGTCGAGGAAGACCTCGTTGAACAGGTTCTCCCCGGTCATCTCGGTCAGCGGCCGCACGGTGACGCCGGGCGCCTTCATGTCGACGAGGAAGTACGTGATGCCGTCGTGCTTGGGCTTGGAGGTGTCGGAACGGGCGATGCAGATGGCCCACTCGGCGACGTGTGCCACCGACGTCCAGATCTTCTGGCCGTTGAGCTTCCAGCCGCCCTCGACCCTCTCCGCCTTCATCTGCAGCGACG
Organism: Microbispora sp. ZYX-F-249; assembly: GCF_039649665.1. Classification (NCBI taxonomy): domain Bacteria; kingdom Bacillati; phylum Actinomycetota; class Actinomycetes; order Streptosporangiales; family Streptosporangiaceae; genus Microbispora; species Microbispora maris. Next base: position 52,732 of record NZ_JBDJAW010000022.1, read on the forward strand.
CGAGGTCGGACCCGGCCCCCGGCTCGGAGAAGAGCTGGCACCAGATCAGCTCGCCGCTCAGCGTCGGCGGCAGGAACCGCTCCTGCTGCTCCGGCGTGCCGTACGTGACCAGCGACGGCACCACCCACGCACCGATGATCATCTGCGGCAGCTTGATCTTGGCCGCCCTGACCTCCTGGTGGATGAGCACCTGCTCCAGCGGGGAGGCCGCGCGGCCCCAGGGCCTGGGCAGGTGCGGCATGACGAAGCCCGCCTTGGCCAGGGCCCGCTTCTGCTCGGCGCCCTCCAGGGCGGCGATCTCGGCGAGCTCCGCCCGGATGGACTCGCGCAGCGGCTCCGACTCCTCCGGCAGGTCGATCTCCATCTCGCGCGCGACGCCTCCCAGCGCGAGCGCGGCCACCAGGTCGGACCACTCGGAGGACGAGCCCAGCAGCGCGCGGATCGTCAGCGCCCGGCGGTAGTACAGGTGCGCGTCGTGCTCGAAGGTGTAACCGATGCCGCCGAACGTCTGGATCGCGTCCTTGGCGCACTGCACGGCGGCGTCGGGCGCCATGACGGCGGCGATCGCGGCGGCGTAGTCGCGCTCGGCGCCCTCCGCCCGGGTGGCGTCCCAGACCGTGGCCCGCGCCTGCTCCAGCGCCACCAGCATCCGCGAGATCTTGTGCTTGATGCCCTGGAACTGGCCGATCGGCCGGCCGAACTGCACCCGGACCTTCGCGTAGTCGGCGGCGGCGGTTACGCACCAGGCGGCCACCCCGACCGCGTCCGCGCCGAGGACGATCGCGGCGATGTTGCGCACCTCGGCGCCGGTCAGGCCGGTCAGCACCCGCTCGGCGGGCACCCGTACGCCGTCGAGCTCGACCTTGGCCACGCCGCGGGTGAGGTCGAGCGACTTGACCTCGGTGACCGTCGCCTGGGCGGCGTCGATCGCCACCCACTCCTCACCGGCGTCCGTGGCGACCGGCAGGACCAGCACGTCGGCGACCGCCGCGCCGAGGACGTACGCGGCCACCCCGCCGATCGTCAGCGCGTCGCCGTCGCGCGCGCCGGTGACCGCGCCGTCGAGCGCCACCGCGCCGGTCAGCGATCCGTCCGCGAGCCCGGGCAGCAGGTCTGCCTGCGCCTTGCCCTCCGCGGCGAGGATCGCGGCGCTCGCGAGCACGGTCGGCACCATCGGCCCGGGCGCCACCCGCTCCGACAGCGCCTCGATCGCCACCGCGGCCTCCAGCAGGCCGTAGCCGGAGCCGCCGTACTCCTCGGGGACGTGCAGCCCGAGCAGCCCCTGGCCGGCGAGAGCGGACCAGAAGGGCGGACGCTCCTCCGTGCCCGCATCGGCGAGGACGCCTACCGCGCTCCGCACGAGGTCGGCGGGCACGGCCCGCTCGGCCCATCCGGTCACCGACTCGCGAAGCGCCTCGTGCTCCTCGCTCAGCCCGATCCCCATAAGATCCTCCAGCGCTAGGTCCTTGTAGAACCATATTCTAGAGGAATATTCGCTGGCTAGACCGGGGGTTCCGGGGGCTCCGGTATCGGCTGCCCCCGGCACCCGTCATGACCTGCGCCGGTCCCGGCGCGCCGCCTTGCGGCGGCCGTTCGCGCAGGTAGACAGGGGGCTATGCAGCTCTCACGGAAGGTCCTCCGTACGGTCGCCGGCCCGGCCGTGGCCGCGCTGGTCACGGGGGGATGCGCGTCGGGAACCACGCCGGGCGGGGCCGCCACCCCGGCCGCGCCCCGGACGACGGGCACGGCGGCGCCCGCGCCCAGCCGCCCGATCGAGCTCGAGACGACCTACGAGCAGGTCATCAAGAGGGTCCTTCCGTCGATCGTGCAGATCACCACGGGCCAGGCCCTCGGCTCCGGCATCGTCTACGACACCGAAGGCCACATCCTGACCAACGCCCACGTCGTGGGCGCCGCGAGGGAGTTCCAGGTCACGCTGGCCACCGGCGGCAAGCCGAGGAGGGCCCGGCTGGTGAGCTCCTATCCTCCCGGCGACCTGGCGATGATCCAGGTCGAGAACGCGACCGGGCTCACGCCCGCCACCTTCGGCCGCTCCGCCGACCTCAAGGTCGGGCAGATCGTGCTCGCCATGGGCAACCCGCTCGGTTTCTCCGGCAGCGTGACCCAGGGCATCGTGTCGGCCCTGGGCCGCACCGTGACGGGTGAAAGGCACGCCGGCGGCGGGGCCGCGACCATCACCAACGCCATCCAGACCTCCGCGCCCATCAACCCCGGCAACAGCGGCGGCGCCCTGGTCGACCTGTCCGGCCGGGTCATCGGCATCCCGACGCTGGCGGCCGTCGATCCGCAGCAGGGCACCGCGCCCGGCCTCGGCTTCGCGATCCCGAGCGACACCGCGACCGACGTGGCCCGCCAGATCATCCGGTACGGCCAGGTCGTCAACAGCCGACGGGCGGCCCTCGGCGTACGGGTCGGCACCGCGGTCGACGCGAGCGGCGAACCGATCGGCGTGGCCGTCGGCTCCGTGTCTCCCGGCGGCGGCGCGGACAAGGCGGGCATCCGCCCCGGCGACGTGATCGTCAAGGTCGAGGGGACCGCCACCCCCACCGCCAGCGACCTCTCGCAGATCCTGGCCACGCTCAAGCCGGGCGACAAGGTGCGGGTGGAGCTGATGCGTCCGGACGGCACCAGGAGGACGGTCACGGTGGTGCTCAGCGAACTGCCGGCCGGGGGCTGAGCCCGATCCTGACAAAGTGGTGTGAGATACCGCGATTTCGCTTGGAAGGGACTCCCGCCTGGTTGTTACGGTCGGTCCGTGATCTCCCCGGAACTCACCCGGTTCATCGCCGGGCTGCCCAAGGTCGAACTGCACGTGCACCACATCGGCGCGGCGTCCCCGCACATCGTCGCCGAACTCGCCGCCCGGTATGAGGGGGCGACGTCCGTGCCCGCCGACCCCGCGCTGGTCGCCGCGTTCTACGACTTCCGCGACTTCGCCCACTTCCTGCAGGTCTATCCACAGATCGTCGACTTGGTGAGGACGCCCGAGGACCTGTGGACGCTGATCCACGGCGTGGGCGGCGACCTGGCCGCCCAGCGGGTGCGGTATGCCGAGCTCACCGTCACGCCGCAGCCCCACCTGGACCGGGGCTTCGCCCCGGAGGAGTTCTGCGAGGTGATCGAGGACGCCCGCCGCAGGGTCGAGGCGGACTTCGGCACCGTCCTGCGCTGGTGCTTCGACATCCCGGGCATCCCCGGCCCGCCCGCCGACCAGACGCTCGCCATCGCGCTCGACCAGCGGCCGGACGGCCTGGTCAGCCTGGGCCTCGGCGGTCCCGAGGTGGGGGTGTCCCGGGCGCAGTTCGCCCCGCACTTCGCCGCGGCCCGCGCCGCCGGGCTCCACTCGGTGCCGCACGCCGGCGAGGTCACCGGCCCCGAGTACATCTGGCAGGCCGTACGCGACCTCGGCGCCGAGCGGATCGCCCACGGCATCCACAGCGTGCGGGACCCGGCCCTGCTGGAGCACCTGGCCGAGCACCGGATCACGCTGGAGGTCTGCCCGACCTCCAACGTGTGCACGCGGGCCGTGCCCAGCCTGGCCGAGCACCCGCTCCCCGCGCTGGTCGCGGCCGGAGTGCCGGTCACCGTGAACACCGACGACCCGCCCATGTTCGGCACCGACCTCAACCGGGAGTACGCCGTGGCGGCCGAGCTGCTCTCCCTCGACGAGAAGGGCGTCGCCGATCTGGCCCGCGCCGCGGTGCACGCGTCCTTCCTCGACGCCGGGGGCAAGTCGGCCCTGCTCGCGGAGATCGACGCCTACGCCGCTCAGAACTCGTCGGCGCCGCTCACCTGAACGATGTCGAAGACGTGCCGGGATGCCGCGCAGACCGTCTCCAGCACGTGGATCGGCAGGTCGTCGGCCGAGTAGGCGGCCCGCACGATCTGAATCACCCACTCGCCGGGATCCAGCTCCAGCGTGACCGCCTCGTCGTCCCGGGGCGGCCGGGCGACCAGCTGCTCCTCCGCCCGCCCGAACCGGTGGCCCAGCTCCTCGATCCGCGACTGCAGGCTCGGCGACAGGAAGCCCGGCTCGCACAACGGGGTGTCCGCGAAGAGGTCGAGCCGCAGGAAGCTCGTGGCCACCCGCACCGGCACGTCGCCGGCGAGCAGCAGCTTGCGCCGGGCCAGCACCGGCGTGCCCGGCTCGACCCGCAGCCCGGCGGCCACGTGCTCGGAAGCGGGCTCCGGGCCGACGTACAGCATCCTGCGCCCGGCCCGCACCCCCTGCCGCTGCGCCTCCGTCAGGAACAGCGAGGCCGATCCCCGTACGGCCGGCTCCGACGGCAGCGACCGCCGCACCACTACCCTCGACGCGCCCGGCATTTTCGGCTCCCCCACCTCAGCGCCCCTCCCACGTACGCCCCGACTCTAGGTACTCGTCATACCTGAGAGCCACTCCGCAGGTCGGCTCGCCAGGGTGACGCGGGTCAGGGACGCCGATCCATAACTTCCTGCCCAGATCAGACATCTGGAAGGGAGTCCCGCGATGACGATCCCCGCGTACCGCACCCGGGCCGGGCGCGCCGTGCTGGCCTCGCTGGTGACCGCCGCGCTATGCGTTCCGGTCCCGGCCGCGGCGCGGGCGCGGGCGACCGCCCCCGCACCGGCGAACCTGCCCGCGCTGACCGCGGCGACCCTGCCGGCCCGGTACGCCGCCAACCGTGCGGTCATCACCAGCGCCGCCCGGATGGCCGAGGCGAAGGGGGACCTCCGCAGGGCGCGGGCGCTGCGTGCCATGGCGGGCCGGGCGTTCCTGTCGTTCGACGCGCGGGGCGACGGCCGGGCCGTCGAGGTGCTCGGCGACCTGGCGACGGCCGAGCGGGTCGCCGTGCTCGTCCCCGGCGCGGACACCACCCTGGACACCTACGACGCGCTCACCCCCGCGCCGCACGCCCGGCTCGGCGGCGCCGCGCGGGCGCTGTACGACCGGATCCGGGCCGACGGCCCGGCGGCCAGGACGGCAGTCGTGGCCTGGCTCGGCTACACCCCGCCCCATCTGGTCGGCACCGGCGTACTGACGACCGGCCCGGCCGACGAGGGCGCCCGCGCCCTGCGCGCCTTGGTCGCGTCACTGCGCGCGGCCGTGCCGTCGGCGCGGGTGTCCCTGCTGTGCCACTCGTACGGCTCGGTCGTCTGCGGCCGGGCCGCTCCCGGCCTCCGGGTGTCCGACATCGCCCTGTTCGGCAGCCCGGGCACCGGAGCGGCGTCGGCGGCGGCGCTGCGCACCCCGGCCCGCGTGTGGGCGGGACGCGGCGCGCGCGACTGGATCTCCCGCGTCCCCCACGTCAGCCTCTCCCTGTTCGGCGCCACGATCGGCTTCGGCGCGGACCCCGTCGCGGGGGGCTTCGGCGCCCGCGTGTTCGGCGCGGGCGGCGGCGGTCACAGCGACTACCTCGCGCCCGGTTCGGCCTCCCTCGCCAACCTCTCCCGCATCGCGCTGGGCCGCATCACGGAGGTGACCCGGTGACCGGCCCTGCGGCACCGCCACTCGCGAAACGGACCACGGACCTGCGAAAGCTGGTCCGGAGGGTCGACGCCGCCACCCCGGCCGGCCGCGACCGGGCTCTCGACACCCTGCGCGGCCTGGCCGTGCTCGGCGTCGTGACCGGCCACTGGCTGGTCACGGCCCTGGTGGACACCGGGCACGGCACGCTGACCGGCGACAGCCCGCTGCGGCACCTGCCGTGGCTCGCGCCGGTCTCCTGGGTCCTCCAGACCCTCGCGGTGTTCTTCCTCGTCGGCGGGCACGTCGCGGCCAAGGGCCTCGCGGGGGCGCGGCGGCGCGGCGTTCCGTACCACCGGTGGCTGCGTGAGCGCCTCGCGCGGCTGTCCCGCCCGGTTGTCCCGCTCGCCGCCGTCTGGACGGTGGCCGCCGCCGTGCTGGTCGCCGGCGGCGCGGAGCCCGGCACCCTCGGCGCCCTGCTGCGCCTCGTGCTGTCGCCGTTGTGGTTCCTCGTCGTGTTCGCCGCGCTCACGGCGGCCACGCCGATCGCCGCGTGGATCGGCCCGTTCCGGCCCCTGCTCGCCGTCGCCTGCGTGGACGCGGCCCGCTTCGCGCTGGGCGCCCCGGCGTGGCTCGGCTGGGTGAACGTGGCCGCCGCCTGGCTGGTGCCGTACGCGCTGGGCGCATGGTGGGCCGAGGGCCGGTTCGAGCGGCGTGGAGCGCTGTGCGCGCTGGTGTGCGGAGCGGTGGGCGCGGCCGCCCTCGTGGTGTGGGGCGGCTATCCCGCGTCGATGGTCGGCGTTCCGGGGCAGGCGGTGTCCAACCTCAGCCCGCCCACGCTGGCCGCGGTCGCGTTCGGGCTGGCCCAGTGCGGCGCGGCCGTGCTGCTGGCCGATCGGCTGCGCCGCCTCGCCGCCCGCCCGGTGGTATGGGCGGCGGTGGCCCTGGTCAACCTCTTCGCGATGACACTCTTCCTGTGGCACCAGACAGCCATGATCGTGATCACCCTGGCGGGGCTGCCGTTCGGCCCGCTGCCCGGCCTCGGCGCCTCCCCTGACGGCCTCGGCTGGGTCGCGGCACGGCTGTGCTGGCTGCCGGCCTTCGCACTGGCGCTCGCCGTCTGCTGGGCCGCCTTCGGTCCGGCGGAACGACGACCGGAAGGTGCCTGATGTCTAGGATCGAGATCGTGAAGGAGGCCCGCCCAGAAGAGCGAGCCGGTGGGTCGCGCGGCCGGCGGATGACCACGGGCGCGAGTGAGCGCCCCCACGGCGAGCGGGGATCCGGCCTCGCGGGAGCGCTGCGCGCCCTGCGGGCGGACCTGCTCACCCTCGCGCCCCAGCCGCTGCCTCCCCTGCGCAGGCCGCGGCCGTTCAGGCGACTGCCGCACGTGGCGATCGTGGTCGTCGCCGCGCTCCTCGCCTCGGCCGCCCAGGACACGCCCGCGCTGCCGTTCGCGATCGCCCACGCGGCCGTGCTGGTCGTGGCCCTGCGCTGGCCGCTGCCCGCGTGGTGGCTGTCCACCGCGTTCCTGGCCTGCACGGTCACGAGCACCTACTCTCCCGCGCACTCGGGCGAATCGTGGCCATGGACGGTGCACGCGGGCGTCCTGTTCCTCGTGGCGTTGCGCAACCGGCCCCGGGTGGCCGCCGAGACGCTGCTGCTCGGCGTCCCTCTGGCCTGGGGCATGGGGTCGGTCGCGGGCGACACCACGATCTGGCTGGACGTCACCTTCCCCTCGTTCGTGGTCGAGGTGCTGCCCGTCTTCGCGGCCGCCGTGCTCGCCGGCGCGGCCGTACGCGCCCGGCGGGTGGCCCGCGAGCGGCTGGCCGAGCAGGAGACGGCGGTCATCCGGGAGCGGGAGCGGCGGACCCTGCTGGAGGAGCGCGCCCGGATCGCCAGGGAGCTGCACGACGTCGTCGCCCACCACATGTCCGTCATCTCCGTGCAGGCCGACGCCGCGCCGTACCGTGTCCCCGACCCGCCGCAGGAGCTGGTCGCCTCCTTCGCCGTCATCCGGCAGAACGCGCTGGAGGCGCTCACCGAGCTGCGCCGCGTGCTCGGTGTGCTGCGCGCGGAGAGCGCGCCGGACCCGGCCGCTCCCGGTGCTCCGCAGCCCACACTGGACGATCTCGGTGATCTCGTTACGAACGTGCGCGCCGCGGGGCTGCGCGTGGAGACGGACGTCCGCGGCACGCCCGGCGCACTGTCGCCGGGGGTGGAGCTGTCGGCCTTCCGCATCGCACAGGAGGCGCTGAGCAACGCCCTGCGGCACGCGCCGGGCGCACGGGTCCACGTCGAGATCGCCCACACCGCCACGGCGCTGCGCCTGACCGTGCGCAACGGCCCGGGCCGGCACGCCCCCGCACCGTCGCCGGGCGCGGGCCACGGCCTGCTCGGGATGCGCGAGCGGGCGGCGATGCTGGGTGGCGACCTCGCCGCCGGTCCCGTGCCCGGCGGCGGTTACGAGGTCACCGCCGTGCTGCCGTTGTCCGCGTCCGCCGCCGATCCCGCCGACCACAGCGACACCGCTGACCACGCCGACACCGGGAGGGAAGTCCACCCGTGACGATCCGCGTCGTGATCGCCGACGACCAGGCCATGATCCGTGAGGGGTTCTCCGTCCTGCTCGCCGCCCAGCCGGGCATCGAGGTCGCGGGCGTCGCGGCCGACGGGCTCGAGGCCGTCGCCATGGCGGCCGAGCTGCGCCCGGACGTCGTCGTGATGGACATCCGCATGCCGGGCCTGAACGGCATCGAGGCGACCCGCCGGATCACCGCCGACCCCGCGCTGGACGTCAAGGTTCTCGTGCTGACCACGTTCGACCTGGACGAGTACGTGTACGACGCCCTGCGCGCCGGCGCCTGCGGGTTCCTGCTCAAGGACGCCTCCGGGGTGCAGCTCGCCGAGGCGGTGCGCGTCGTCGCCGCCGGTGACGCCCTGCTGGCTCCGAACGTCACCCGGCGCCTGATCGAGGAGTTCTCGCGGCTGGGCGGCAGCCCCAGGCCGCCCGCGCGGATCCGGCTGGAGGGCCTCACCGAACGGGAGACCGAGGTGCTCACCCTCATCGCCCACGGCCTGTCGAACGCGGAGATCGCCCGCCGCCTCGTCGTGGCCGAGCAGACCGTCAAGACGCACGTGGGCCGCATCCTGGGCAAGCTGCACCTCCGGGACCGCACGCAGGCCGCCGTCTTCGCGTACGAGACCGGCCTCGTCTCGCCCGGCCACACCACCGCCTGACCCGGCCGGGAAAAAGCGAAAGGGGCGGGGAGGAAGCATGCGCTTCCTCCCCGCCCCTCTGGCAGACAGTGGAGGTGGCGGGAATCGAACCCGCGTCCTTCAACACCAAGACAGGGCTTCTCCGGGTGCAGCCTGTTGCGCTTTTCTCGGCCCCGGCAATCTCACAGGCGAGTCGCCGACGGGCCCAGTCACTGTTTGATTTCCCGTACGGCCCCGTGACCGGGCCGGACGGTTGAGCCTTCTAGCGATGTCAGTTCCGGGCCGAAGGCACTCCCGGGCTGACAGAGGTTTCTCGCTGCTTAGGCGGCGAGAGCCAGGGAAGCCTGGCTGACCTCAGTGCTCTTGTTATTGGCACTTATTTGTTCGCGGTCACAGTGTTGACGGGGTTATGTCCGCAGTCCCCGACCCGCTTCCCCTGACTTGCAATGTCGAAGTCGAAACCGGTCACCCCCTGTGCAGTTGTCAACCCGGCCCCGGAGGGCCGACGTCACAAGCTTACTCAAGACAACACCGGTGACGCGACTCCAATTCCGCCCGGCCGGCGGGACGCCGAAGCCCCCGGGACGCGGCCTGCGGCGCACGCCCCGGGGGCCGACCGGCAGGGTCGAGCCGGTCCGGACGGCAGGGCTCCCCCCGAGATGGAGCCCTGTCCTCATCACGGCGACTGGGCCCGCAACCCCCCAAGCGGGTCCCAGTCACCTAGAAAGACGCCGGTCATCGCCTCGATGGTTGCTCGCCCTCGCGCCTTTTTCAGGTCTGGGGCTGAGCGGTGCGGAAGAAGCTCCCGGCGATCGCCGGAGCGGCCGACAGGTCGCCGCTTTTGGCCAGCACGGCGACCGCGACGTCCCCCTGCCAGCCCACGAACCACGAGAGCTTCGTGCGCTCCTTCTTGTCCGTCTGGGTGACCTCGGCGGCCACGCCGTACACGGGATCACCGGGGGCGGAGGCTGCGGAGGCCGCGCCGGACGACACACCGGCCCGCATGAGCGTGCGCAGCTTCGCGGTGACCGCGGGGTCGAGCGTCACGGGCTGCGCGGCGGCCGCGGCGGTGCCACCCTCGGCGCCCGGATCGGGCGCGGTGGGCGAGACCACCAGCGTCGGCGGCCGCCACGTGCCGGACCTGACGGCCGCGGCGACGAGGGCCATCGCCAGCGGGCTCACCCGCGCGCCCTGTCCGGCGATGATCTTGGCGATGGCCGCGTCGCCGTCCGGCTCGGCGATCGATCCGCTGAAGGTCTTCAGCGGCAGCTTCCAGTCGCTGCCGATGCCGAACTGGTTCGCGCTGGTGGCCAGCCGCTGGCCGCTGATCCGCCGGGCCAGCGACGCCAGCGCGGTCACGCAGCCCTGCGCGAAGTCGGCCTGGAAGGTGGGCGTCGTCACACCGTCGACGCCGGGCTGCTGGAAGCGCGCCCCGCCCACGGTGCGGTCGGCGCTGCACGGCACCTTCTGCTTCGGGTCGAGGCCCGACTGGAGCAGTCCCTCCGCGGCGATGATCGAGAAGGCGCTGCCCGCCACGTACTTGCCGGCCAGCGCGTCGTCCTCCTGGTGCAGCTGGTTGGTGGAGACGGCGAGCACCTCGCCGGTGGACGCCTGCACCGCGACGAGCGCGGCCGGGCGGGACCCCGCGACCGCGGCGTCCCCGGCGCTCTGCAGCCGGCTGTCGATCGTGGTCTGGACCGACGAGTTCTCCCGCCCCGGCCACGCCTTGAGCTCCTTGACCTGCTGCCCGGTGGCGTTGTCGAGGATGACGACCCGGGTCTCGGTCGAGCCGGTGAGCTGGTCCTGGTAGGCCTGCTGCAGGCCGTCCCGGCCCAGCGTGTCGCCGGCCCGCTGCGGTCCGCCGAGCCGCTGCTCCGCCTCCGGGGTGATGGCCGAGACCACGCCGACGATCTGGGTGGGCGACTTGGGCGCGACCGGCGGATTGTCGGTCTGGAACTCCAGCCCTCTGATCGCCTCCAGCTTGGACCTGATCTGGGCGAACTTCGTCCGGCCGAACGTCGCGAGGGGGACGAAGTCCTGCGGGGGCGACGACAGGATGCGGCTCAGCAGGCGGTCCTGGGCGAAGCCGGTGATCTTCGACAACTGGTCGCAGAGCCGGCCGGGGTCCTTGACCTTGGCGGGGGTGACCCCGGCGACGTGCAGCACGGTCTCGTCCTGCAGCGAGTTGCCGTTGCGGTCGAGGATGGGCTTGCGGCCCTTGGGGACGGTGGCGACCGCGAGCCGCTGCCCGGGGTGCAGGTCGGGGTGGATGACGCTCGGCGACCACCGCACCTTCCACTGGCCGCCGACCAGGTGCAGGGGCAGGTTGCCGTCGTACTGCCAGAGGGGGTTGTTCTCCCCGAGGTCCACCTCGGCGTGGTAGCCGGCCTGCGCCGCGTCGCCGTCCTGGGTGATCCCCCGCAGGGAGAAGCGGACCGAGGCGGCGTCCAGCTGCAGGCGGGCGTCCTCCAGCGCCTTGCGCACCGCCGCCTGGTCGCCGTCGGCCCGTCGCGCGGCGGCCGCGTAGTCCCCCGTCTGCCAGCCGACGAGGAAGTCGCGCACCGCCTCGTGCGGCGACGGCTCCTCGAAGCAGCCGGTCAGCAGGGGTGCGGTCAGGCCCAGCGCGAGCGCGGCCCGTACGGCTCGCGCCCGGGCGACCCCGAATCTTCGGAAGGACACGGCCTAACGGCCCCCCCGGCGGCGGACCGCGTTCGACATGGCCCGCGCCATCTCCCGGTTCGCCTGCTTCTCCATCAGCGTCTGCCGCTTGTCGTAGTCCTTCTTGCCTCTGGCGATGCCGATCTCGATCTTCGCCCGGCCGTCCTTGAAGTACATCGACAGCGGGATCAGCGTGAGGCCCTTCTCCTTCAGCGACGCTTCGAGCTTGCCGATCTCCTTGCGGTGCAGCAGCAGCTTGCGCGTGCGCCGCGCGGCGTGGTTGGTCCAGGTGCCCTGGCTGTACTCCGGGATGTACACGTTGATCAGCCAGAGCTCGCCGCCCTCGACCGAGGCGTAGCCGTCGGTCAGGTTGGCCTTTCCCGCCCGCAGGGACTTGACCTCGGTGCCGGTCAGGACGAGCCCGGCCTCGTAGGTGTCCTCGATGAAGAAGTCGTGCCTGGCACGCTTGTTCTGGGCGATCAGCTTGCGCCCGGTCTCACGTGGCATAAGGGGAGCCTACCGTTGCCGCGAGGGGCGGAAACGAGCTGCGCGACCGGTGCCGGGTCACACCCGCAGGTAGCGGCGCAGGGTGACGAACGAGGCGAGCACACAGATCAGCACGCCGATGGCCATGGTGCCGGTGATCACCCCGGCGACCGTGTCCCAGCCGAGGGGCGCGGCCATGTACGTCTGGATCGACTCGAAGATGAAGACCTTGACGATGATCAGAATCACGCCGGACAGGACGCCGCCGATGAGGCCGGCGATCAGGCCCTCCATCACGAACGGCAGCTGGATGTAGATGTTGGACGCGCCGACCAGCCGCATGATGCCGGTCTCCCTGCGGCGGTTGTACGCCGACAGCCGGACCGTGTTGCCGATCAGCAGGATGGCCGCGAACAACATGAGGGCGGCGATGCCCAGCGCCATGTAGCGCAGCTTGTCCATGAAGCCGAAGACCGATTCGAGCAGGTCGCGTTCGTTGACGACGTTGGAGACGCCGGGCTGCCCCTTGAGGCTCGCCGCGACGGCCGCCGCCTTGTCCGGGTCCTTCAGCTTCACCCGGAACGACTCCGGCATGTCCTCGGCCTTGGTCACCGACAGCAGGGTGCGGTTGCTCTCGGTCTCCTGGAAATGCTTGTACGCCTCGGCCTGGTTCTCGAACTGCACCCGCTCGACGTCCGGGAGCGCCTCGATCGTCTGCTTGAGGTTGGCCTTCTCCTCCTGTGTCACCGCGCCCTTGTTCTTGCAGGGCTCGAAAGGCGCGTTCTTCGTGCACAGGTAGACCGACAGCTCGACCTTGTCGGTCCAGAAGCCGGTGAGCTTCGAGACCTGGGAGTTGATCATCATTCCGACGCCGAGCAGCGCCATGCCGACCGCCACGGTCACGATCACCGCGATGGTCATCGTGAGGTTGCGCCGAAGGCCGATCCAGACCTCGGAGAAGATGAAGTTGGCCCGCATGGTCCCAGTTACTCCTAATACGCCTGGCCGTACACGCCGCGCGACTGATCGCGGACGATCTTGCCGTCCTCGAGCTCGACCACGCGCTTGCGCATGGAGTCGACGATCGCGGCGTCGTGCGTAGCCATGAGGACGGTCGTGCCGGTCCTGTTGATTCGGTCGAGCACCTTCATGATGCCGATGCTCGTGGCGGGGTCGATGTTTCCGGTGGGCTCGTCCGCCAGCAGGATCATCGGCCGGTTGACGAACGCGCGGGCCATGGCGACCCGCTGCTGCTCGCCGCCGGACAGCTCCTCCGGCATGCGGTGCGCCTTGCCCTCCAGGCCGACGAGCTCGATGACCTCGGGCACGACCTTGCGGATGAACCGGCGCGGCTTGCCGATGACCTCCAGGGCGAACGCCACGTTCTCGTACACGTTCTTGTTCGGCAGCAGCCGGAAGTCCTGGAACACGCAGCCGATGCGGCGGCGCAGGTGCGGCACCTTGAAGTTGGACAGCTTCGACAGGTCCTTGCCGGCCACGTGGATGGAGCCGCTGTTGGGCCGCTCCTCCTTCAGCACCAGCCGGAGGAAGGTGGACTTCCCCGACCCTGAAGGACCGACCAGGAACACGAACTCGCCCTTGTCGACGTCCACGCTCACGTGGTCGAGGGCAGGCCGGTTTTGGTTCGCGTAGACCTTGGTGACATTATCGAAATGGATCACGGGCGCATCACGGCTAGCCAGTCTAGGGGGTGGGACGGCCGGTCCGGGGGTCGCCGGTCACTTTGCTCTGGATCGACGTTCCGTTTGGCCGAAGGCCAGTCTAGGGGTAACACTGGCATGGAACGTCCATAACGGAAACAAAACGATTAGCCCTTGGGCGATGGGGCGGTAAAGCTGCTATGAGCTGCGAACACTTGATCTGCGCCGCGTGCGCCGGCCCCGTGGTGGAGGGGCGCTGCCCCGTCTGCCGGGAGGGCCGCGCCAAGGTTCACCACCACGGGTTCATGGGGCTGTCGCCCCTGGTCATCGCGCTGATCGTGCTGCTCGTCGTGGTGCTGGTGGCGCTCGGCCACATCAGCGGTTACTGATACGCCTACTGGGCGGCGTCGCCGGACTCCTGGCGGCGCATCCAGCGGATCTCGCCCTCGATGAACTCGTCGAGGTCGCCGTCCAGCACGGCGGTGGGGTTGCCCGCCTCCACGCCCGTGCGCAGGTCCTTCACGATCTGGTACGGGTGCAGCACGTAGTTGCGGATCTGCGTGCCCCACGACGTGGTCGCCTCGCCGCGCAGCTCGTTCATCGCCGCGGCCTCCTCCTGCCGCTTGCGCTCCAGCAGCTTGGCCTGGAGGACGGCCATCGCCGTCGCGCGGTTCTGCAGCTGGGACCGCTCGTTCTGGCAGGAGACCACGATCCCGGTCGGCAGGTGGGTGATCCGCACGGCCGAGTCGGTCGTGTTGACGCCCTGGCCGCCCGGACCCGACGACCGGTAGACGTCGATGCGCAGGTCGTCCTCGTTGATGTCGATGTGGTCGGTCTGCTCGACCACGGGCACCACGTCCACGCCCGCGAAGGAGGTCTGCCGGCGGCCCTGGTTGTCGAACGGGCTGATCCGCACCAGCCGGTGGGTGCCGTGCTCGCCCCTGAGCGTGCCGTACGCGTAGGGGGCCTTGACCGCGAAGGTGGCCGACTTGATGCCGGCCTCCTCGGCGTAGGAGGTCTCGTAGACCTCGGCCGGGTAGCCCTTGCGCTCGGCCCACCGCAGGTACATGCGCAGCAGCATCTGGGCCCAGTCGGCCGCGTCGACGCCGCCCGCCTGCGCGTTGATGGTCACCAGGGCCTCGCGGGCGTCGTACTCGCCCGACAGGAGCGTGCGGACCTCCAGCGCGCCGACCTCGGACCTGAGCGCGGCGAGCTCTTTTTCGGCCTCGGCCAGCGCGTCCTCGTCGCCCTCCTCGGCGGCCAGCTCGAACAGGACCGGCAGGTCCTCCAGGCGGCGGCCCAGGCCGTCCACCCGGTTGACCTCGGCCTGCAGGTGCGAGAGCCGGCTGGTGACCCGCTGCGCCTGCTCGGGGTCGTTCCACAGGTCGGGCGCGGCAGCCTGCTCCTCCAACTCGGCGATCTGCTTGCGCAGAGCGTCGAGGTCGAGCACGTCCTGAATGCTCTTCAGCGTGCCGCCAAGCTCGTTGATCTCTTCGGCTGGATCGATGACTGCCACGTCTGTAAAGGGTACGCGAATCGGAGACCCTGTCAGGCAGCGCGCCTCGGTAGCATGTGAACCGATTGCATGGGGAGGCTGGCGTGAACGGGGTCGTTCGGAGCGCGCTGGCTCTTGCCCTCCTCACCTGTACGGCCGTCGCCTGCTCGGGCGGGGAGCCCGTCCGGTCGCCGGCCAGCCCGGCGGCGGCCACCTCCGCGCTGCCGAGTCCCGCCGAGAGCCCGTCGCCGTCGCCCAGCCCCCCGGCCGTGACCCTGGAGGAGGCGTCCGAGGCGCTCGACGCGTTCCTGGACACCGACGACGTGCTGCGGCTGGCCGGGGCCGACCGGTGGGCGCTCCTGCTCACCCAGGACGGCCAGCGGCCCATGACGATCGCCGGCATCCACTCCCAGAAGGGCAAGCCCGCCCGCTACACGTGGGACCGCCGCACGGTGCTCGTGCCCCGGCAGAGCGCCCGCCCGGCCGTCTGGTTCGCGGCCACCGCCCGGCGGCGCGACGCGTCCGGCGAGGTCCGCACGGCCGTGTTCACGTTCGTCCGGCAGAGCAAGGACGGGCCGTGGCGCAACAGCTTCGCGTCCCTGCTCTACCCCGGCGAGCAACCGCCCTCGGTCGCCCTCGACGCGGACGGGTACGCCACGGCGCTGGAGTCGCGCGACGCCACGGTGGCCATCAGCCCCAACCTGATGGGCCCGCTGCACGCCACGGTCGCGGAGGAGGGCCCCAAGGGCTACGCCTCCGGGCTGATCGCTCCCGGCCCGCAGACGACGGGCTTCTACGACGAGATCGTCGAGACCAAGGAGAAGGCGAAGACCGACGACTGCATGGTCTACGAGTCGCTCTTCGCCTCGGCGCCCAACTACCCGATCTTCGCGCTGCGTACGCGCGACGGCGGCGCGATGATGCTGTACACGCTGACTCGCACGTCCTCGTGGACCGCCAGCGGCCAGCCGCAGGGCCAGCCCCAGGGGCTCAAGTGCGGCGAAGGGCGTCCCGTGACGGTCCCCGCCGCGGCCCGCTGGCTGCTGAGCCCCACCAAGGACCTGTTCATCCGGCAGAAGCGGCAGATCGTCGAGACCCAGCAGTACGTGAGCGCGGTGCCGCCCAGGGCGTCCACCGCGCCCGCGCACGTCGTCGGCTACGAGGGCATCGTCACCGGCGGCTCCAACCGCTGATCGCCGGGCGTGATCACGCCTCCGCGTGCGGGAGGTTGCTGGTGGAGACCAGCGTCCGCACCGCGCGCAGCGCGACCGACAGCGTCGCCAGGTCGAAGGTGTCGCTCTCCCAGATCTCCGACAGCGTCTGCCGCGACCGCGTCACCGCGGCCTGGTTGGCCTCCGTCCAGCTCGCCAGCCGCTCCTCCGGCGACAGGCCCGGCCTGCTGTGGATCAGCACGTCCCTGGTCAGCGTCGCGTGGGCGGCGTACAGGTCGTCGCGCAGCGCGGACCTGGCCATCGAGTTCCACCGGCTGTCGCGCGGCAGCGCGATCACCCGTTCGCGCAGCCGGGCGAGCTGGAGCCGATCGGCCAGGTCGAAGTAGACCTCGGCCACCTCGCTCACCGGCCTGCCGGTGTACGCCGCGATCTCCACGAGGTCGAACGTGGAGTAGGCCGGCACCATCGCCGCGACCCGCTCGGCCAGCTCACCGGGCACGCCCCTGGCCGCGAAGGAGTCCCTGCGCTCCTCGTACGCCACCAGGTCGGGGCCGGTCAGCAGCTTGGGCAGGTGCGGCAGCAGGCCGCCCGCGCCCTCGACGAAGTAGCGGACGGTGGAGGCGAGGTCGAGCGGCGGGCGGCGGTTGCCGAGCAGCCAGCGGGTGCCGCGCTCGGACAGCTTGCGGCCCTCCAGCAGCATGGCCAGCTGGGTCGCGGTGTCGACCTCGTTGTCCAGCTCCTCGATCTGCCGGGCGAACGACGGCAGGTCGAAGACCTCCCGGGTCACCAGGTAGGCCCGCACGATGTCGGGCGCCGACGCGCCGGTCTCCTCGCCGAAGCGGTAGACGAAGCTGGTCCCGCCGAAGTTGACCACGTCGTTCACGATCCGGGTCGTGATGATCTCCCGGCGCAGCGGATGGGAGTCCATGTACGCGCGGAAGCGGTCGCGCAGGGCCGAGGGGAAGTACGACACCAGCCACGACGCCAGCGACGGGTCGTCGGGGATGTCCGACTGCAGCAGCTCCGCGTCCACCACGAGCTTGGTGTAGGCGAGCAGCACCGCGAACTCGGGGTTCGCCAGCCCGAGCCCGGCCTGGCGGCGCTCGGCGAGCACCTTGTCCGACGGCAGGAACTCCAGCTCCCGGTTGACCAGTCCCTCGCGCTCCAGCTTCCGCAGGTAGCGGGAGTGGATGTGCAGCATCTCCGGCGCCTGGGCGCGGGCCGCCGCGAGCACGACGTTCTGGGCGTAGTTGTCCTCCAGCACCAGCCTGCCCACCTCGTCGGTCATGTCGAGGAAGAGCTGGTTGCGCTGCTTGTCGGTCATGTCGCCATCGCGGACGACCTGGTCGAGCAGGATCTTGATGTTCACCTCGTGGTCGGAGGTGTCCACGCCGGCCGAGTTGTCGATGAAGTCGGTGTTGATCAGGCCGCCGTTCAGCGCGAACTCGATCCGCGCCCGCTGGGTGAAGCCGAGGTTGCCGCCCTCGCCGACGACCTTGCAGCGCAGGTCGGCCGCGTTGATCCGCAGCGCGTCGTTGGCCTTGTCCCCCGCGTCGGCGTGGGTCTCCGCCGACGCCTTGACGTACGTGCCGATGCCGCCGTTCCACAGCAGGTCGACGGGGGCCCGCAGGATCGCGCTGATCAGGTCGTTCGGCGCGAGCGCGGTGACGCCGTGCGGCAGGCCGAGCGCGGCGCGCGTCTGCGGCGAGACGGGGATCGACTTCGCGGTGCGCGGCCACACACCGCCGCCCGCCGAGATCAGTGACCTGTCGTAGTCGTCCCACGAGCTCCTGGGCAGCTCGAACAGCCGCCGCCGCTCCGCGAAGCTCCGCGCGGCGTCCGGGTCGGGGTCGACGAACACGTGCCGGTGGTCGAAGGCCGCCACGAGCCGGATGTGCTCCGACAGGAGCATGCCGTTGCCGAACACGTCGCCGGACATGTCGCCGATGCCGACCACGGTGAAGTCGGTGGTCTGCACGTTCACGCCGAGCGTGCGGAAGTGGTACTTCACCGACTCCCAGGCGCCCCTGGCGGTGATGCCCATGGCCTTGTGGTCGTAGCCCACCGAACCGCCGGAGGCGAAGGCGTCGCCGAGCCAGTAGCCGTACTCCTTGGCCACCGCGTTGGCGATGTCGGAGAACGTCGCGGTGCCCTTGTCGGCGGCGACCACGAGGTAGGTGTCGTCGCCGTCGTGCCGCACGACGTCGGGCGGCGGCACGACCTGCCCGGCGACCAGGTTGTCGGTCAGGTCGAGCAGGCCGGAGATGAACTGGCGGTAGCAGGCCACGCCCTCGGCCAGGAACTCGTCGCGCCCGCCGCCGCCGTCCTTGAGCACAGGGGGCTGCTTGACGACGAAGCCGCCCTTCGAGCCGGTCGGCACGATGACGGTGTTCTTCACCATCTGCGCCTTGACCAGGCCGAGGATCTCCGTGCGGAAGTCCTCCATGCGGTCCGACCAGCGCAGGCCGCCGCGGGCGACCTTGCCGAAGCGCAGGTGCACGCCCTCGACGCGCGGCGAGTACACGAAGATCTCGTATTTCGGGCGGGGCAGCGGCAGCACGCTGATCGCCTGCGGATCGACCTTCAGCGAGATGTACGCCTTGCGCCTGCCGGTGACGAACTGGCTGCCGGCGGCCCCCGCCTCGCGGCCGTCCTCACGCGCGGCCTGGAAGACGTTGGTGCGCAGCGTGGCCTGGATCATCTCGAGGTAGGCCCGCAGGATGCGGTCCTCGTCGAGGGACGCCACCTCGTCCAGCGAGGCGAGGATCTCCTCGGTCAGCGCGTCGCAGACCTCCGCCCTGCCGTCGTCCGGCCGGCGCGGGTCGAGCCTGGCCTCGAACAGCCGCACCAGCAGCCGGGCCAGCCGCACGTTGCCCTGCAGCACCCTTTCGATGTACGACTGGCTGAACGTGGTTCCGGCCTGCCGCAGATACTTGGCGTACGCCCGGAGGATCTCGGCCTGCTCCCAGGTGAGCCCGCCGGCCAGCACGAGCGCGTTGAAGCCGTCGTTCTCCACCTCGCCGCGCCACAGCACGGCGAACGCGTCCTGGAACAACCGCTTGAACTCGTCGCGGTGCACCTCCTCCGAGGGGGTGTACCGCAGGCCGAAGTCGTAGATCCAGGCGTCCTTGGTCTGGGGGTCGTGGTCGCGGTCGACCTCGTACGGCCGCTCGTCCACCACCTCGACGCCCATCCGCGTGAGCAGCGGCAGCACCCGCGACAGCGAGATCGGCGCGCCCAGCCGGTAGAGCTTGAAGCGCCGCTCCCCCTCCGCCGCGCCGTACGGCTCGTAGAGGTTCATGCCGATGGCGTTCGGGTCCTCGCCGAGCGCCTCCAGCCGCTTGAGGTCGGCCACGGCCGTACGGGCCGGGAAGTCGGCCTTGTACCCCTCGGGGAAGGCGGAGCCGTAGCGGCGCAGCAGCCGCGGCGCGTCCTCCTCCGGGCACAGCTCGGCGATCGCGGCGGCGAGGTCGTCCTCCCACGTGCGGGTGGTGGCGGCCAGCCGCGCCTCCAGCTCCTCGACGTCGACCGGCGTCTCGCCGAGCGGCTTGCCGCGCTCGCCGCGGATCACGATGTGCAGCCGGGCCAGGGCCGACTCGCCGATCATCGTGCTGTAGTCGAGCGAGGTGCCGCCGAGCGCCTTCATCAGGATCCGCTGCATGTGCAGGCGGACCTTGGTGGTGTAGCGGTCGCGCGGCAGGAAGATCATGCAGGAGATGTAACGGCCGTAGTCGTCGCGGCGCAGGAACATCTTGACCTGCTTGCGCTCGCGCAGCCGCAGCACGCCGAGCGCGATGGGCAGCAGCTCGTCCACGGAGATCTGGAAGAGCTCGGTGCGCGGGTAGGTCTCCAGGATCTCCATCAGATCCTTGCCGTCGTGGCTGTCGGGCGACAGCCCGGCGCGCTCCAGCACCTCGGCGAGCTTGCGCCGCAGGACCGGGATCCGGGAGATCGACTCGTTGTACGCCACGTGGGTGAACAGCCCGAGGAACCGCCGCTCGCCGATGACCTCGCCCTCGGGCGAGAAGACCTTGAGCCCGACGTAGTCGAGGTAGTGGGGCTTGTAGACGGTGGCCCGGCTGTTGGCCTTGGTGACGATGAGCAGCTGCTTCTCCCGCGCCTTCGCCCGCACCTTCGGCGGCAGGGCCGCGAAGCTGGCCGATCCGGCCTTGTCGGCCCGCAGGATGCCGAGCCCGGTGCCGGGCAGGCCGCGCAGCGCGGCGCCGCCGTCGGTGTCCTCCAGCCGGTACTCCCGGTAGCCGAGGAAGGTGAAGTGGCCGTCGGCCAGCCACCGCAGCAGCTCCATGCCGTCCTCGACCTGCGCGGGGTCGAGCGGCGGCGGGTTGACCGCCAGGTCCTCGGCGGTCTGCACGGCCAGCGCCCGCATCTTGGCGAAGTCCCCGACCGCGCAGCGCACGTCGAGCAGCACCCGCTGCAGGTCGCTCTCCAGCTCCTTGAGCACGCCGTGATCGGCCTGCCGGTCGATCTCGATGTGCATCCAGGACTCGCGGACGACCTGCCCGGTCACGTCCTCCTGGCCCGCGACGAGCAGTTCGCCGGTCATGTCGCGGCGCACCCGCATCTGCGGATGGACGATCAGGTGGGTGCCGATCTCGTGCCGGTCCAGCTCGGTCGTCACCGAGTCGACCAGGAACGGCATGTCGTCGGTGACGATCTGGACCACGGTGCGGCCCGGGTCCCAGCCGCACTCCTCGAGGGTGGGGGTGTAGACGCGGACCAGCGCCCGTCCCTGCGGCCGGTGCTGGGCCAGGTGGCGGTGGGCCATCGCGGGGCCGTACACGTCCACCGGGTCGCGGTCGATCAGGTCCTCGACGGGGACGTTGCGGTAGTACCGCCTCAGGAAGGCCAGGGGGTCCTCGCCCTCCACCTGCAGCGCTCCCGGCGCGTGCGCGCACCTCTCGGCGGCGATTCGGAGAAGCTCATCCAATGCTTCATCCGATTCCTGCCGATCTAGCGCCATTTCGAGCGGCATGTCGCTACTCACTCCCTTGTGAGGATTCAAAGCCAGGCCCGGAGTTCCCACAACAGGGGAAAGAAGTGCAAACGCGTCCGTCCCCTCAAGTACGGTGCCCCGGACGAGCCTCCCGTACCGGATTTCGTGCCGATCTGGCGCTCCACCATCTGCACGTGCCTCATCCGCCAGAGGGCGGTGGTCTCGTCGTGCGTGAGGAGATCTTCGGCCAGGTCCCACAGGTCGTCGTACGATCCCCGGTCCCGGGCCACGGCCAGCAGGGATTCCATGATCTCTTCGTCGGAGACCGGCAGGCCCCGCCGGGAGAGGGCGAGGAGGTAGGCATCCCACAGGGTCGGTTCGGCGAGCCGCCGCCGCAGCCTGGCGATCTCCGCGTCGCCGGCGTCCCTGAGCCGGCCCAGATATGAGGGGTCCTTGACGCCGGAGAGGAACTCCAGCTCACGGAACTGGACCGACTGGAAGCCGCTCGCGGGGGCGAGGACCGACCGGAACTCGAGGAAGTCCTGCGGCGTCATCGTCTCCAGCACCTGGACCTGGTCGACCATGACCTTCTCCACCGCGTGGACGCGGCGGAACAGATGCCTCGCGCGCCACAGCGCGCCCTCGATCATCGCGTCCCTGATCCGCTCCAGCTCGTGCAGCAGGAGCTTGAACCACAGCTCGTAGACCTGGTGGACGGTGATGAACAGCAGCTCGTCGCTCGCCCCGGACCGCTGCTCCTGCTGGGCGAGCAGCTCGGGCAGGCGCAGATAGTCGCCATAGGACAGGCGCCCGCCCTCCTCGCCGAAGCTGCGGGGCGGGGGCAGCACGTCCCCCGATCCAGCTCGGCCGTACGGCGTCGCAGGCATGCGCCACTCCTCCACGATGGGCGCGTCCCTTCCGATCCCCATTGATCGGAAGCCCGGCACCACCGCACCCGATACCACCCCATAACAGCACAAACGTCAACTTCGTCCATGCGTTCACAGCAGGGGCCGGTGCTGCGCCCATTTAACCAGCCCCACCCCCGCCGGGAGCCTCAACTCAACGCATCGACCGGACCCGCTCCCGGCGACCGCGGCACGGCCCTGCAATGCCGGAGGGCCCGCCAGGCGATCTGCCCCAAGCAGAGACCCTCGCCTTCTCCTTGGGCTTCCGCCCTCAGGCCGACCGCCGCTGCTCCGTGTGCGGGTGCCGTAGCCGACCCAGGTCGAGTTCTATACGCCGCCCCCGCACGGTGACCACGATGCCGGCGCTTTCCGCACCCGTCGCCATCAGGTAGTCGAACAGGGTGGAGAGCAACATGTCGCCGCAGTTCTCAAGCCTGGACACCACACCCTGACCCACCCCCAGCTTCTTGGCCACCTCCACTTGCGTCATCCGGCCGGCTTTGCGGATCATCGCAAGGTTCATGGCGTAGGTGCGGTCCATCTCTTCGGCGGCTTCGTGCGCCTGTGCGACCCCGGCGGCGATGTCCGGATCGGAGAGGATCCTGTCCAGGTGCTCATTGCCTCGCACGAATGAACTGCCCTGAGGCTCGGTCATGGCTTCTCCTCGTAGGACGTCTCCCGCCCACACCGAGGGAGTATCGGGAAAGCCGGAACCCTCGGATTACGAAATGGTTCGAACTTCTCGAAGCTGCTTTCGACTCGCGTACGATCATGATTCGTGGAAGATCATCACCCGGCGCGTACGGCCGTCTTCGTGGACCAGAGCGGACGCCGGGCCAAGATCTTGACAGCCGCCGCGGTCGGCGGGGCGATCGTCGTCCTCGCGCTGACGCTCACCCTGGTGAGCGGAGCACTGACAGGTCCCGAACTCCCCCCGATGGGCTGGGTCGGCACGCAGGGACGGCAGGTCGTGGAACGCTCCTCCACGGGCTCCCCCACCCCGTCGCCCAGGTCGGAGCACAGGTCCGAGCACCGGCGTGTCCCCCTGGCGAGCGGCACGCCGCACGCGACGACGGCCCCGGCGCGGCGGGTGACCTCCGGCCGCGGCCTGCCGAGCAGGGTTCCCTCCGCCTCGCCTTCCCCGCGGCGCCGGAGCCCGAAGCCGAGCACGACGCCTCCGGCGGGGCGTGAGCCGGACGTGGAGATCTCCTCGTCCGGACAGGCCGCGCCGCCGCCGTCGCCCGAGCCGGAGGTCTCGCGGACCACGGCGCCGTCCGGAGAGGTCACGCGGACCCCCGCGCCGGAGCCCAGCGCGGTCCAGACGCCTCCCGGACAGCCCGGGCAGACGCCCGGCGCGGCCCAGTGAGACGCCGGCGCGGACCGGCCCAGCACAAGCCGGCCCAGCACAGGCCGGCCCAGCGCGGATCGGCCCAGCGCAGGCCGGCTCAGCGCAGGCCGGCTCAGCGCAGACCTCCCGAGCCGCGCGGTCACTGGCTCCTCGTCGCGATCGCCGCGCTGCTCATGGCCGGAGCGCTGCTGCTCAACGCGTACGCGCACAACGTCGTCGGTGAGACCAAGCCGCCCCCGGCCGACTACGGCGACTCCGCCGAGCTCGAACGGATCC
Organism: Microbispora sp. ZYX-F-249; assembly: GCF_039649665.1. Taxonomy (NCBI): domain Bacteria; kingdom Bacillati; phylum Actinomycetota; class Actinomycetes; order Streptosporangiales; family Streptosporangiaceae; genus Microbispora; species Microbispora maris. Next base: position 76,373 of record NZ_JBDJAW010000022.1, read on the forward strand.
GCTCCGGCGGCCCTCTGGTCAACGTCTCGGGGGCGCGGCCGCTCAGCGCGCGGCCCAAGCCGCGCACGGTGGCGCTCACCTTCGACGACGGTCCCGATCCGCGCTGGACTCCCCGGCTGCTCGACCTGCTCCGCGAGCACCACGCGAAGGCGACCTTCTTCGTGCTGGGGGCGCACGTGGCCGAGCACCCCGAGCTCGCCCGCCGGCTGGTCGCCGAGGGGCATGAGATCGGCAACCACACCTACACCCACGCCGACCTGGGCGCCGTGCCGGCCTGGCGGGCCCGCGTGGAGATGTCCCTGACGCAGAAGACGCTGGCCGCGGCGGCGGGGATCCACACCCGCCTCGCCCGCATGCCCTACTCCTCGGTCCCCGGCGCGGCCGGGTACGGGCAGCTCGCGGCGATGCGGCTGCTCGGCGACGAGGGATACCTGGTGACGTTCACCGACGTGGACACCAGCGACTGGAGCCGCCCGCCGGCGGACGAGATGGTCCTCGCGTCCCTCGCGCGCACGGTCGACGGCGAGGGCGCGGTGATCATGTTCCACGACTCGGGCGGCGACCGCACCCGGACACTGGCCGCCGTCGACCGGCTGCTCACCCGGCTGGAGAAGAAGGGATACGCCGCGACCACGCTCACGGACGCCGTCGGGCTCCCCACGGCGCACACCGCCGCCTCCCCCGGCGAGCGCGTCCTCGGCACGGTGCTGACCTTCGCCCAGCGCGCCTCCTTCGCCCTCGTCGAGGCGCTCGGCTGGTTCCTCGCCGTGGCCGGCGCGCTCACCCTGCTGAGGTCGGCCCTGTTCGCCGCGCTGGCCTGGGCGCACGCCCGCAGGACGCGCGGACGGCCCGCGACCAGCGGTGTCCCCCAGTGGGCGGCCGCGCCGCCGGTCTCGGTGATCGTCCCCGCGTACAACGAGAAGGCGGGGATCGAGGCGACGGTGCGGTCCCTGGTCAGGACCGACTACCCCGGCCAGGTCGAGGTCGTCGTCGTGGACGACGGATCGACCGACGGGACGGGACCGATCGCCGCCTCACTCGGACTGCCGGGGGTCCGGGTGATCCGGCAGCCGAACGCCGGCAAACCCGCCGCGCTCGCCACCGGGATCGCCCACGCCGCCCACGACGTCCTGGTCATGGTCGACGGCGACACCGTCTTCGAGCCGCCGACCATCGGCCACCTCGTACGGCCGCTCGCGGACCGGACGGTCGGCGCGGTCAGCGGCAACACCAAGGTCGGCAACCGGCGCGGGCTGATCGGGCGCTGGCAGCACATCGAGTACGTCGTCGGGTTCAACCTGGATCGCCGCGCGTTCGACCTGCTCGGCTGCATGGCGACGGTGCCGGGGGCGATCGGCGCGTTCCGCCGCGAGGCCGTGGCCTCGGCCGGGGGCGTCAGCGCGGACACGCTCGCCGAGGACACCGATCTGACCATGGCGATCTGCCGCAGGGGCTGGCGGGTGGTCTACGAGGAGCGGGCCCGCGCGTGGACCGAGGCGCCCGCCTCGCTCGGCCAGCTGTGGCGGCAGCGGTACCGGTGGTGCTACGGCACGCTGCAGGCGATCTGGAAGCATCGCGGGGCGATCGTGGAGCGCCGGCCCTTCGGCCGCCGATGCCTCGGCTATCTCGCGCTGTTCCAGGTGATGCTGCCGTTGCTGGCCCCCGTCGTCGACGTCATGGCGCTGTACGGCCTGCTCGTCGGCGACCCTCTTCCGGTGGTCGCGGTGTGGGCCGGCTTCGTCGCGCTGCAGGCCCTCACCGGCTGGTACGCGTTGCGCCTGGACGGCGAGCGTGCCTCGGTGCTGTGGGCGCTGCCGCTGCAGCAGTTCGTCTACCGGCAGCTGATGTATCTGGTCGTGATCCAGTCCGTGGCCACCGCGGTCCTGGGCGCGCGGCTGCGCTGGCACACGGTCCGCAGGGAGGGCACGTTCGCCATGGCGGGCCCGGCCGTCGCGAAGCCTGCCGCCGGGAGACCCGCGGTCCGCCGGGGCAGGACGGTCAGGGGTGCGAACGCTCCGAGGAGACGGAGCCGTCCTTGACGGCGTCGAGCATGCCGGGCAGCTCCTGGGTCTCCAGCGGTTCCGCCCGGCACGGCGCGCATTCGTCCAAGCGCCGGTGGAAGACCGGGTGCGCGATCACGCTTTCTCGCCGAGGGTGACGCGCCGGCGCCGGTACACGTCGGTGCTGAGGTATTTCAGCCCCGAGTCCACCAGCAGGGTGACGATCCTGGCGCTTGGCCCGAGGCGTCGCCCGACCCGGATCGCGGCGAGGACGTTCGCGCCGGACGAGGTGCCGGCGAACAGCCCCTCCTCCCGGGCCAGACGCCTGGCCATCTCCTCGGCGTCGTCGGTGGGGATCGGGATGATCTCGTCCACCGGTGCGGGATCCCACATGGGCGGCAGGTAGCCGATGCCGATGCCTTCGATGCGGTGGGCGCCGGGCCGGCATCCGGACAGCACGGCCGACTCGGCCGGTTCAACCGCTATCACCCGAAGCTCCGGGTTGCGGCGCTTGAGCGGGGCACTCGCTCCGCGCAGCGAGGCCGCCGTACCGATCGACTGGACGAACGCGTCGAGGCGCCCGCCCGACTGCGCCCAGATCTCCTCTCCCATCGGGTGGTAGCCGGCGATGCTGTCGGTGTTGGTGAGCTGGTCGGTCCAGTAGGTGCCCGGCCGGCGGCCGAGCTGCTCGGCGGTCTCGATCATGCTGAGGATCAGCGGCTTCGTGATCAGCCCTCCCTCGCTGGGAATGAGGGTGAGCTCTGCGCCGAACGCCGCCATCTGGGTGAGCTTGTCCTCACTGAAGGCGTCCGAGCTGACGATGCGCAGGCGATATCCCTTCACGGCGCAGACCAGGGCGAGGGAGGCGCCGGTGCTGCCGCCCGTGTATTCGACGACGGTGTCGCCCGGACTCAGCCGCCCGTCGTCCTCGGCCCCGGCGATCATCGCCTGCGCCATGCGGTCCTTCATGCTGCCGGTGGGGTTCCGGCCTTCGATCTTGACGAAGATCTCCGCGCACCCGGGCGGCACGACGCTGGTCAGCCTCACGAGCGGAGTGTTGCCGATCGTTTCCAGTACACCGCTGCCGATGCCCATGACGCCGCCGGTCCTTTCGTCGATGCCCGCGCTCACGGCTCCGATCGTCGAACCCGCGCACCGCCCGCGACAGTTCAACTTCTGAACCCCCCGGCTCCGGCATCCGCGCCTACCATGCACCCGTGAACGGATACGGCCAGTTCTGCGCGGTCGCGCGCGCTCTGGAACTTCTGGGCGAACGCTGGACGCTGCTGATCGTGCGGGAGTTGCTGCTCGGCGCGTCGACCTTCACCGACATCCGCCGCGGCCTGCCCCGCATCCCGCGAGCGACGCTGGCCGCGCGGCTGCGCGCCCTGCGCGCCGCGGGCATCCTCGACGATTACCGGCTCACCGAGGCGGGCGCCGCCCTGGCACCGGTGGTACGGGAACTCGCGCGATGGGCGGTCGCCACCGACAGCGTCGCTCTCTCCGAGGACGATCTCGACACCGCCGCGCTGACCTGGGACATGCGACGCCGTGTGAACCCCGCCGCGCTGCCGGAGCGCACCGTCGTGCTCGCGATCGAGTTCACCGACCGCCCGCCGGCCGACCGCAGATACTGGCTGCACCTGTCCCGGACGAGCGTCGATCTGTGCCGGCAGGACATCGGAGCACCCGTCGACGTCTGGCTCTCCGCGCCGACCGCCGCGGTGACCCGGTGGTGGCTCGGTGACCTCTCCTGGGCGCGATTGCTGCGCCAGCCGGGCGTACGGGTCGACGGCGACCGGACGCTGCAGCGCCAGATGCACCGCTGGTTCGAACGCTATGTGTTCACTCCGGAAGCCCTCGGCCTGCGGCAGGCGTCCCCTTCCGGCTGACGGCGCTCGGCCGCCGGGGAGCGGTGCGGCCACCGGCTTCACGTGACAGGGGCCCGCGAGTAGGAACGAAGTGATGACTCTGTAACCAACCAGTGCGGATGACCCGGCGTCTCAACGAGGTAGATCACCACCTCGGGAGTACGACCATGATCGACAGACGGAGTTTCCTTCGAGTCTCGGCGCTGGCCGGGGCCGGTGCCTTCGCGGGCACGGCTTTCGCGCCCGCGGGCCCCCGTCCCGCCGACTGGTCCGCGCTCGGCCGGGGGCTGGACGGCAAACTGATCCGCCCCGGCGACGCGTCGTACGACAACGCGCGCCGCGTGTTCAACTCGGCCTTCGACTCCGTACGGCCGTCCGGGGTGGCCTACTGCAAGACGGCGGCGGACGTGTCGGAGTGCCTGGCGTTCGCCCGGCGCTACGGCGTGCCGGTGACCTCACGGTCGGGCGGCCACAGCTACGCGGGCTGGTCGACCGGCAGCGGCCTCCTGATCGACGTGTCGCCGATGAGCGGCGTGTCGTATTCGGGCGGCCACGCCACGGTCGGCGCCGGAGCGCGGCTGGTCGACGTGTACGCCAAGCTGGCCGCGCACGGTGTCAGCATCCCGGCGGGCTCCTGCCCGACGGTCGGGGTGGCCGGGCTCACGCTGGGCGGCGGCATCGGCGTGGTGTCGCGGCAGTACGGCCTGACCTGCGACGTGCTGGAGTCGCTGAAGGTCGTCACGGCGGACGGGAAGGTGCTGACCTGCTCCCCGACCTCGCACCCGGACCTCTACTGGGCCTCGCGCGGCGGCGGTGGCGGCAACTTCGGCGTGGCGACGTCGTTCACGTTCCGGACGCATCCGACGCGTTCGGTGACCCTGTTCTTCCTGCACTGGCCCTGGTCGAAGGCCGCGGCCGTGCTGAAGGCCTGGCAGGCGTGGGCGCCCGCCGCGCCCGACGCGCTGTGGTCAAACTGCCATCTCGGCCACGACCCGTCGCCCGACGTGATGGTCGGCGGGCTGTATCTCGGCGGCAAGGCGGCGTGCGAGAACCTGCTGGCCAAGCTCGTCGACCGCGTCGGCTCCGGCCCCGCGAACCGGTACGTCGCGGTCTCGGCGTACGACCACGCGATGATGGTCGAGGCGGGCTGCGCGTCGATGTCCGTGGCCCAGTGTCACCGTCCCGGCACGCTGCCGGGGCAGAACCCGAGCGGCAGGCTCGTCCGCGACTCGTTCTCGGCCAAGTCGCACTTCGCCTACACCCCGCTGTCGTCCGCCGGGATCAAGGCGCTGCTGGCCCAGGTCGCCGCGCCGGGACGGCACACCGTGATGCTCGACGCGATGGGCGGCGCCATCGGCAGGGTCCGCCCCGACGCCACCGCCTTCCCGCACCGCAAGGCGCTGTTCAGCGTGCAGTACTTCTCGCATTTCAGCGGCGCCGCCGCCTGGGCCCGGGCCGCGCACGCCGCCATGCGGCCCCACTTCGGCGACCACGCGTACGTGAACTACGTCGACCCCGAGCTGAAGAACTGGCGGCAGCAGTACTACGGCGCCAACGCCGCCCGGCTGGCCCAGGTCAAGGCGGCGTACGACCCGAACCGCCTGTTCCGCCTCCCCCAGGGCGTCTAGGAGACCGGCGGGCGAGAGACGCCGGGCACGCCTTGCCCTCTCTATCGAATATCGATAGATTTTTATCGTGCTTCGATGGAAGGAGAGGCGATGAGAAAACTGACAGTGCTCGCGTTGCGAGCCGTGCTCGTGGCGCTGCTCGCGGGCTCGGTGTTCGTGCAGGCGGTGATGGTGCCGCTGCTGGCCTCCGACCTGGAGGGGCTCGACCCGGAGTACGCGTACCTGCGCAGCCCGTTCCTCCTGATCACGTTCCTCGGGGTCGTGACGGCCGAGGTCGTCCTGGTCTGCGTCTGGCGGCTGGTGACGATGGTGCGGCGCGACACGGTGTTCTCCCACGCCGCCTTCCGCTGGGTGGACGTCGTGATCGGCGCGTTCGTGGCGGCCGCCCTCCTGATCTTCGCGCTCGGGTTCCTCCTGGCGCCGGGCGAGGCCGTCCCCCCTGGCGTGGTCCTCCTGGTCGGCGGGGTCGGCGTGGCGGCCCTCGGGGTCGCGCTCGTCGTGCTCGTGCTGCGGACGCTGCTCAAGCAGGCCGTCGCCCGCGACGTCGAGGCGGCGCAGATGCAGGCCGAGCTGGACGAGGTGATCTGATGCCGATCATCGTCGACATCGACGTGATGCTGGCCAAGCGGAAGATGTCCGTGGGCGAGCTCGCGGACCGCGTCGGGATCACGCCCGCCAACCTGGCGGTGCTCAAGAACGGCCGCGCCAAGGCGGTGCGCTTCACGACTCTCGCCGCGCTCTGCGAGGCGCTCGACTGCCAGCCGGGAGACCTGCTGCGCTGGGAGTCCGGCACCTCCGCGAACGCCTGAGCCAGCCCTTTCGCGGCTCCCTGACGTTCACGCCTCGGCTACATGTCGTCCGGCAGCGGCCGGAATGCACCACCCTCCTCGTTGCCGATTGTGATAGGTAGATTACCGTCGGCAATCAGTCGGGGGGATAACCATGAGCGTTTCTCGATCTCGTACGTACCTGGCCTGTGGTCTCGGGGCCGCGGGAGCGGCCGTGCTGGGCCTGGCCCTGACGGTCGTCCCGTCGGTGGCCGAGGGGGCGTCGGGCGGTGGTGCGCCCACCAGGCCGGTCGCCGACCCCTCGCCGAAGCAGCCGGGCGGCCACACCGTGCTGACCTGCGCGGTGAGCACCGGCGGTCAGCCGATCACCAGCGACCCGGCCGTGAGCAAGGACGCCCGCACGGTGACCGCCAAGGGGGTCCTGACGCTCACCGGCTGCGCGTCCCCCGACGGCAGCTTCCCCAACATCCGCTCGGGGACGGCCACCCTCCAGGGCAGCGCGCAGGCGTCCTGCACCGGCGTCCAGAACGTCACCGGCGTGGGCACCATCGCGTGGAAGGACGGCCAGGGCCAGTCGCTGGGCAGCTCCACCATCCGCCCCAACCTCGACGCGATCAACGCGTACAACCCGGGCGACATGATGCTGGTCGGCGAGGTCACCGACGGGAAGATGAAGGGCAAGCGGATCGCCGGGAAGGCGGCGCCCACGTCGGACGTCAGCCAGTGCTCGAGCAAGGGCGTGAGCAGCGTCCAGGGCAGCGGCACGGTCGCCTTCATCGCCGTCGACGCGCCGAAGTAGTCGATGCCGTCGGATGAGCCCGTGCTGCGGGTGCGGGACGTGTGGAAGGGCTACCGGGGCGGCCCGGTCCTGCGCGGGGTGGATCTCGACCTGCCGCCCGGCCGGGTGATGGGGATCGTCGGGGAGAACGGCGCGGGCAAGACCACGCTGCTGCGCGTCCTCGCCGGCGACCTGCGGCCGGACGGCGGGTCGGTGCGCCACGGCGGGCGCGTGGGTCACTGCCCGCAGGAGACCGTGCTGCACGAGGCGTTCACGGTCGAGCAGCACCTGCGGTTCTTCCAGGTCGCCTACGGCCTGGAAGACCTGCGCAGGGCCGAGGAGCTGATGGAGGCGCTGCGCTTCTCCGGCTCCCGCCGGGCGCGCCCCGCCACCCTGAGCGGCGGCACGCGGCAGAAGCTGAACCTCGTCCTGGCCCTGATGCACGATCCGGACGTGCTCCTGCTCGACGAGCCCTACCAGGGCTTCGACTGGGAGACGTACGTGCGGTTCTGGGACCTGGCCGGGGAGCTGCGCGCGCGTGGCCGCTCGGTGCTGGTGGTCTCCCACCTCGCGTACGACGCGGCGCGCCTCGACGCCCTTCATCGGCTGGAGGGCGGCGTGCTGCGGGTCGCGGACAGAGCCACGGACAGAGCCACGGACAGAGCCACGGACAGAGCCACAGACAGGGTCGCGGACAGGACCGGTGTCTCATGAGGGGTCACTGGACCTGTTACGCCACCGCCGTACGCATGACGTTCGTGGAGCACCTGCGCAACCGGCTGGCACTGGTGATCGTCGTGGTCTTCATCCCGGTGTGGGCGGTCCTCATCTATGCCCTGTCCCTGGAGATCGCGCTCCCCTTCCACCTCCGGGCCGCCGGCCGGACCGTCACGCTGCCGGCCAACGTCCTCAACCAGCTCGGCGGTGCGCTGCAGATCTCGGCGCTGATCACCGGGTTCATGATGTTCGTGACCACCCTGGACTCGGCGTCGTTCGACCGCCGGCTGGTGCGGGCCGGATTCCCGCGGCTGTGCCTGATCGCGGCGAAGCTCACCGCCCTGGTGGTGGTCGCGCTCTGCGTCGCGCTCTACGCCACCGGCCTGATCTGCCTGACCCACCCCACCGCGCAGCCCCTCCTGCTCACCGCCGCCCTCGCCGGTGGCGCGCTGATCTACGGCGGGATCGGCATCGCGCTCGCCGCGGTGCTGACCACCGATCTGGCCGGCCTGGTCCTCGTCACCGTGATCTGCTCGATCGACCTGGCCCTGCAGAGCCCGCTCGCCACTCCGGCCGCGGCCAGCGTGATCGTGCGCTACCTGCCCGACTACGGGCCGATGCAGTGGGCCGTCTCGTCCGTGGCCCTGGACACCGTGCCCTGGAGCGCCGCGGGCCCGGCCGCGTGCTGGGCGCTGGTCACCGCGGCCCTCGGCGTCTCCGCGTTCGCCGCCCGTACGCGTGTCCACCGGCCGCTCGGTGAGCCGGCGTCCGTGAGTCCCGTCAGGAGCCACCCATGACTACGCAGTCCTTCCCCGCCGTGGAATCCGACCTGGGGCGAGTGCGGGAGATCCTCGGCCTGACCGGGGTGCCGGGCCGGCCCGAACTGGCCACGCTGACCAGGCAGCCGCCGGGCGGCCACGGCCGCCTGATCCGGCCCACTCTGGCGCTGCTGTCGTATTACCTGCTCGCCGGTGCGGACCGGGCCGCCGGCGTCCGCGCCGTACGCGCCGCGGCGGCCGTCGAGCTGCTGCACATGGCGTCCCTCTATCACGACGACGTCATCGACGACGCGCGGCAGCGCAGGGGCAGGCCGAGCGTCAACAGCGTGTGGGGCGCGCGCATGGCGGTCCTCGCCGGTGACCTCCTGGTCGTCAGCGCCAGCCGGATCCTCGCCGAGCTGGGCGAACGCGAGGCGCTGCTGGCCGCGGAGGCCGGCGAACGCGCCTGCTCGGGGGTGATCGCCGAGACCGCCGACCGCTTCCTGCTCTCCCGCACCGAGGACGCCTACCTGGAGGTGACCGGCGCAAAGACCGCCGAGCTGCTGTCCCTGGCCTGCCGCCTGGGCGCGATGCAGGCCGGGCGTGGTCCGGAGGAGGAGGACGCGCTGGCCCGGTTCGGCTGGCATCTCGGCATGGCCTATCAGGTGCGCGACGACATCCTCGATCTGACCGCGACGGCCGGAAGCCTCGGTAAACCGGCCAACTCCGACATCGTGGAGGGCGTCTACACGCTCCCCGTGATCAGGACCCTGGCCCGCGAGCCCGCGCTCGCCCGGCTGCTGCGCCGCGGCCTGACGGCGGCCGAGGCCGAGACCGCCCGGCGCCTGGTCCTGTCGTGCGGGGCGGTGGACGAGGCCCGGCGAGTCGTCGACGTGCACATGGAGGCGGCTCTCGGCCGGCTCGAGGGCCTCGGCGATCCGCGATCGCGGGACGCGCTGGCCGGGTACGCGTTGTCGATCATGAACACGGACAGGCATGCCGCGCCGGCTCTCGCCGCCGTGCCCGGGCCGTCCCCCGCTCCGGCGGGCGTCGCCGGGCAGCTGCGAGAGCGGGTGCAGGAGCGGCTGGACGCCTGGTTACTGGAGACCGGGCTCGCCGCAACCCCGGAGGAGGCCCGCCATCCGCGGTGGAGCGGCATGGCCTCGGCCGCCGCGCGGTTGTGGCCGGACGCCGACGCCGGGCAGCTGGAGAGGCTGGCACGGTGGATGCTGGTGTGCTACGTGCTCGACGACCTCTTGGAGGACCCCGGGCTCACCGACCCCGCAGAGGTCGTCCGGCTGCGGCACCGGCTCACCCGTCTGATCCGCGAACTCGACAAGCCCCGCGAGCTCGACAAGCCCCGCGATAAGCCCCGCGAGCTTGGCGAGCCCTGCGATCTCGGCGAACTCGGCGAGCCATCCGGACGTGGCGAGCCCTGCGGGCTTGGCGAGCCTGGCGACACCCTGCGGGGTGGTGGGGCGGTCGCCACGGCTCTCGCCCAGGCCTGGGCGGGGATCCGCGCGGCGCAGCCGCCCTCGTGGCGGGCACGCGCACTCGACCACCTGGCCGAATGGCTGGAGGCGTGCGAGCGTGAGGCGTGCCACCGGCTCAGCGGGTTCGTCCCCGGCCTGCGTGACCAGCTCCCGCTCCGCCTGCGCAGCGCCGGTCCCGACCTCGCCCTGGACCTCTTCGAGGTGACGTACGGCAGGCGGATCGACCCGGCCGTACGCGACCATCCGCTCTTCCGCCGGGCGCTCGACCTCGGGCTGGCCACCGCGCTCACCGAGAACGACCTGCGGACCCTGGAGCAGGACGAGGCCATCGGCGCCCCCTACAACCTGGTCAGGGTGCTCCGCCACGAGACCGGCTGCACCAGGCGGGAGGCGATCGACGAGGTGACCCGGCAGATCGAGGACGGCCACGCCCAGCTCGACGCGATGCTCGCCGCCGCCCCCGCGTTCCTGCGGGCCGCCGCGGGCGGCACGGCCTCCGGCCCGGACTACGGTCTCCTGCACCTCGTCCAGGAGCGGCTGCCCGGTTGGCGCGGCTTGCACGGCACCGACCGCTACAGCCGTACGGCGACCGGAAGCGGACCCGACCTGGCCCGGCTGCGCCGGGAACTCCTGCCCGAGTACGCCGAGACCGGCCTGACACGCTGACGCCGCCGCCGAGATCTCAGCCGGATCGGTCGGCGGCCAGACGGTCGAGCCATTCGCCGAGCACGTGACGTTCACCGTCGGTGAGAGCCGTGGCGTCGGGCAGCGCGGCGCGCAGTGCCATCGCCGCCGCGGCGGGCCCGGGGGCCTCGACCACGGGGACGTCGGTGGTGATGGCGGCTATCGCCGCGTCGCGGGCCACCTCGGACAGGCGCGGGTCGCGCCGTTCCTCGGGCATGGCGAGCAGCGCGAAGACCGTGCCGCAGCCCGCGGCGTGCACGAGGTCGGCCGCCAGGCGCTCGCCGACCCGCAACCGGCCGGCGGCGGCGATGGCGCGGATGCGCTCCCCCAGCATGCGGAAGGCGGCGACGGCGGCGGGCGACCGCCGATCCGGCGTGGGATCGCCGTACATGAGCGAGAACAGGGCGGGGTTCGCCAGCCCGAACCCGACGTGCAGGTCCCATCCGGCGCGCAACCCCTCGACCGGGTCCCCGGCGGGCGGGCTCGCCTTCTTGTCCCGCAGATATGAGCCGAAACCATACTCGGCGACCGCGTCGAGCAGGCCCTCCTTGTCGCCGAACAGGCGGTAGATCGTGGGCGCCTGCGTCCCCGCCGCGGCGGCCACCGCCCTGGTCGAGAGGGCGTCGCGCCCGCCGCTCGCGAGCAGCCGCGCCGCGACCGACACGATGTGCGCCCGCGTCCTGTCGCGGCCGCTCGCCGTCTCGCTCTCGGGATCACTCATGCTTCCAACGATAGCAGCGTGTTGCTATCGATGAATTTCCAGTGTTAGCGTGCGCTCGATATCAGCGATAGCAATGGAGTGAGATCATGATCATCATCACCGGAGCGACCGGTCAGCTCGGCCGCGGCGTCGTCGAGCGGTTGCTCGCACGCGTTCCCGCCGACCGGATCGGCGTCAGCGTCCGCGACGTCTCGCGGGCCGAGGACCTCGCCCGGCGCGGCGTCCGCGTCCGGCAGGGCGACTTCGACGACCCCGCGAGCCTGGCGTACGCCTTCGAGGGCGCCTCACGGGTGCTCGTCGTCTCCGGCCCGGCCGACGCCCGCCCGCACCGTACGGCGATCGAGGCGGCCCGGGCGGCGGGAGCCGGGCGAATCGTCTACACCAGCCACATGGGCGCGAACCCGGCCTCCCCCTTCCGCCCGATGCCGTCCCACGCCGAGACCGAGCAGGACCTGCGCGCATGCGGGGTGGCGTTCACCGCGCTGCGCAACGGCTTCTACGCGACCACCGCGCTCCACTTCGTGCGGCAAGCGGTGGAGACCGGCACGCTCGTCGCGCCCGAGGACGGCCCGGTCTCCTGGACCGCCCACGCCGACCTCGCCGATGCGGCCGCCGTCGCGCTGACCGAGGAGGGCCGGCTCGACGGGGTCACGCCCCCGCTGACCGGCCCGGAGTCGCTCGACCTCACGGACGTCGCCGCGATCGCCTCCGAGCTGACGGGTCGCAGGATCACCCGCGTCACCGTCCCGGACGACGAGTGGGTCGCGGGCATGGTGACACGCGGCGTGCCCGAGCAGCAGGCCCGGTTCCTGCTGGGCATGTTCGAGGCCAGCCGCCGAGGGGAGTTCGCCGAGGCCGGCCCGGCGCTCGGCGACCTGCTCGGCCGTAAGCCGACCCCGCTCCGCGACCTGCTCGCGAACCGATAAAAGGGTTGCCTGCCGGGCCGGGCCGCGCCACCCTTCGGCGTATGAGCGAGGAGCGGCGGAGGTTGACCGACGCTGAGGGCGTCGTGGTGCTGAGCTACCGGGAAGGCGTCCATGACGGCCTTCCCTGGGCCTACGCGCTCGAGGACATCGGCCCGGGCGCCGCTGCCGTTATCACGTCACGGCTCAAGGGCTGGGCGGTTTCCGCGCCGGTCGAGCTCGGCCGGGAACTGGTGGAGCGAGGCGCCCGGCTGCAGCGGCACGCCACCGTTATGCGGTGTGATCTGCCGATCGCCCGGCCCGTCGAGGGCGCCGCCCCCGACGGCTTCCGGCTGGTGCCCTGTGACCGGGCGCCCGCCGACATCTTCCCCGCGTGGTTCGCGGCCTACCCGCCCGGCCATCCCGACCACCGTCCCCGGGACCCCGGGAAGGCCCTCGAGGAGGAGCTCGTCCCGCTGCTCAACGGCGAGGAGATCGGCCCGCTGCTTCCGTGCAGCGTGCTCGCCGTACGGGACGGATCTCCCGGCGAGGTGGTGGGCGGCGTCTTCGTCAACGACTCGGCCCGGGGGCCGGGAATCGCGGACGTGTTCCGGCACCCCGAGCGGTCGCCGCGGGGTCTCGGCGCGCTCATGCTGTCGACCGCCTTGGTCCGTGCGGCCGCGGACGGGCTGACCTCGCTCGGCCTGGCGGTGACCGAGGGCAACCCCGCCCGCCGCGTGTACGAAAGGCTCGGCTTCCGCGTGGTCGACGTCTCGATGACGGTCCTGATCTGAACCAGCCGGCCCCGTTTCGATTCCACGACATCCCGAGACCTCGTCAAGGTCCGGATATACAGTGTCAGCGGATCTTGTAAGGAGGCCGGGAATGCTCGAATGGCTGGCAGCGGCGGTCGCGGCGGGCGGAACCGCGGTGGTGCAGGCCGCGGGCACGGACGCGTGGGTGATCGTGCGGCAGCGGGTGGCGAAAGTGCTCGGCCGCGACGATCCCGAACGTGAGCAGGCGGAACTGATGCGGCTGGACCAGACCGCGATGGACCTCGCCGAACTCGCGCCGGAGCGAGCGGCGCTGGTGCGGGCACGGCAGGAGGCGTCCTGGGCGGCCCGATTCGAGATGCTGCTGGAGAGCCTCGGCGAGGCCGAACGCGAACGGGTCGCCCGCGAGCTGAACGACATCGCCGAGCAGGCTCGTCAGGCGTCGGTGGGGGGAGTGTCGGGCAACGTCTTCCACGGACCGGCCGCATTCCAGGTCGGCAACGACAACCGGCAGGACAACCACTTCGGGCCGGGGGCATGACCCGCGACGCCGAGCCGGGAAGAGACGAGCCGGGAAGAGACGCAGTGTCGGGAAACGTCTTCCACGGCCCGGCCCCCTTCCAGCTCGGCGATCGCAACGTCCAGATCAATCACATCCACCATTCGGCGCCGCCGCGCCGGCCGCTGGTCCTCGCGGGTGCGGCGGTCACGACCCGGGAAGAACTGGCCGCCGCCATCCGCGGCGACTGGGCGGCCGCGAGGCGTCAGTTCTTCGAGGGCGCGCGCACGAGCGGCGCCCCCTCCGACGGGTGGCTCGGCCTTCTCACCTGGCTGCGCGAGCTCGACGGTCTCACCGCCGACGACCTGACCGCCCAGATCGAACTCATCGACCATCGGCTCCGGGACGACGGACTCCCTGCCGACCTCAAACTGCTTCACCTGCTGGGCTGGCTGGATCCACGGGGCGAGGCCGTCTGGCGAGGAAGGGTCGTGACCCCGAAGTCGCTTTCCGAGGCATGCAGGATCGGTCGTCTGCGGGAAAGCGGCCCGGAATGGGAGCTCTACCGCGACCTCTGCGAGGGCGGCGTGCTGGAAGCCCTGGCCGGGTTCACCGGTCTGAGCGCGCTGCGGGGAACGCAGCGGGCATGGGACGAGACCTGGCATTCGTGGCGGCGGTTGGCGGCTCAGGTTCCCGGCCTGCCGCCGGAAGCCCGGGAATGGGCCGAGAGCGGGGCACGCGGGCTCCTGCTGGCCGCCCTCCTGCCCTACCCGGAGAGCACGACGTGGTTGCGCGCCGGCTGCGAGCGCGTGGCGCCTCCCCCCACCGGTGAGATCGGCTGGTACGACTGGTTGCGCGCGCGGGACGGCGGCTCCGACACCCCGATCGGATGGCTCGTACGCGCCGACTTCACCGCCTTCGCCGCGGCGCAGGCGCGACAGCAGCGCCAGCAGGCGGCGGCCGACCGGCAGAACCAGCGCCTGTCGACCGCGCTGGACGCCGCCTCCGCCCTGCGCGACCGGCAGTGGGCCGACTACGAGCGCCGCCGGCTCTCGCCCACCGCCCGATCGGGAGCGGCCGTCCGCGCGGCGCTGTGGCTCGGAGGCTGGGGCGCGGCCACGATCCCGGTGCCCTGGATCATGTGGGGCTGGGCTCGTCCGGACATCGCCGCGACGTTGTCCTGGTATCTCGTCGCGCTGACCCTGGCGGCGTACGCGGGCCTGCTCCCCCGAGTCGTACGGCTCGGCGCGGCGTACCAGCCCCCGCTGCGGCGCGTGCGCGCGTGGGCCGAGGAGTCCCGGACCGACCCCGCGAGCGTCCGGAGGGGTCTGATCAGGGCCGGCAGCGTGGTGGGAGCCGTCCTGCTCCTCGGGGTGCTCGTGCACGACGTGGGCGTCATCGTGACGACGGTCCTCCTCGTTCCCCTGCTGGCCGCGGCCTTCCACTTCGCCCGCATCGGGGCGCTGCGCGACTGGGCGGACGAGCATCGGGACCGCCTGCGGGACTACCGGTCCGGGCGACCCGGTTCCGGCGTCGCCCAGGACATCGCCCGGGGTGTCCGATCGCCGTCGGCCGGAGTCCGGGCCGACGCCTACCAGGCGTACCTGCGGCGGTTCACCGGCCTCGACCACAGCGGGCAGGACGAGACCGACCGAGAGAACGGCCGCCGCGACCACTGATCCGGCGCGCACCGGCCAGGAAAATCGCTATCCCCCGCAACAGCACGGTGGTAGACAGCCGGGGTGGAAAACGCTGTGCAAAGCGCTCTGGAATTCCCCGATCTGCTGCGGCTGATCGACGAACGGTCGACCGCCTTCTGCGCCGCGGTCGCCTCCGCGCCCAGTCTCGACGCGCAGGTGCCGACCTGCCCCGAGTGGACACTGTTCGATCTGGTGCGGCACCTGGGCGAGGGGCGCCATGCCTGGGCCACCATCGTCGCCGCGGGACCGGCCTCCGCCCGCCCGGACACGTCCGCGCCGGAGGGGGCACGGGCTGTGCCCCGGGAGCGCGAGGCCCTGCTGGCCTGGATGGCCGCATCGACGCAGCGGCTGGTGGACGCGCTGCGGGAGGCCGGCCCGGATCGCGGCTGCTGGACGTGGTGGGGCACGTCGCAGGCGCCGCAGACGTGCGGTGCCGTGGCCCGGCACCAGCTCCAGCAGATGGTGGTCCACACCTACGACGCTCAGGTCACTGTGGGCGCCCCGCAGCCGCTGCCGGTCGAGGCGGCGCTCGACGGCGTCGAGGAGTTCCTGTTCACCTGCTGCGCGACGACGTCCGCCTGGCCGCACGAGCCCGCCATCGTCGACTACCACGCCACCGAGGGCCGCTCCTGGCGCCTGTGGCTCTCCGCCGACGGCGCACGGGCCGCCCGCCTGCCCGAACCCGGCACCACGCCCGCCACCGACGCCGACGAAGACCCGGCCGACGCCTCCCTTCGAGGCACGGCCGGCGAGCTGGTCCTGGCCCTGTACGACCGTATCCCGGCGGACTCCCTGAAGCTCGACGGCGACCCGCGTCTGTTCGACCAGCTCCAGGCCTGGGACCCGGATGAGTAGGACCCGACGGTCAGGAAGGGCTCGGGGCGAGGCGCCGAAACCTCCATCGGCCGCGATCGTCCACCAGCGTGTCCACGCCGCTCACGCCGCCGAGGACGGCCTCCGGGATGGCGGTACGCGACTCCGGACAGCAGCTCGTACATCTACGACGTGACGGTGTCCGCGCTCTGCGTGCAGTAGCGCCGGCACCGCGCGTCGCCCGCTCCCGCAGTCAGGCTCCGGAGGGGTGCTGTCTGCGGGAGCCGTCGGCCGCGATCGGGAAACTGCGCACCGACAGAGCACTCGGCGGAGGCAGGGCCCCGTGAGCCGCCTCGGCGCGGAACGACTGGAGCAGGTACGCCACCAGGCGCCGGGACGCGGCAGCGTCGTGCGGCAGCGCGGTGACCAGACCGCAGTGGGACAACACGGCCACGGCGAGGTCGGAAGGGTGGAAATCGGCTCGTAGCGCGCCCGCCGCCTGGGCTCTGCGGACCAGGGTCATGAGGTCCCGCTCAGCCCGTTCCCTGGCCTGGGTGTGTTCCGCCATGCTGCCCGGGAAGGCCGCGACGAACGCGGCAGGGAAGCCCTGTTCCTGCCGCTGAAGCTCGCAGATCGTCTCGAACAACCGCTGGAAGCCCTGCCAGGGGTCGGGGTCGGCCAGCGCCTCGGTGAGCGCTCGGGCGCAGGTCTCCATCTGCTGCGCGAACGCGGCCCGCACCAGGGCGTCCCGGGTCGGAAAACGCCGGTACAGCGTCGCCACACCGACCCCGGCCCGCCGGGCCACGGTCGCCATGGGCGCATCGATGCCGTGCTCGGCGAAGACCGCACGGGCGGCGACGAGGATGCGCCCCAGGTTGCGCCGCGCGTCGGCCCGCAGCCCCGGGCCGGCGATCCGAGAGGATTCCTCCACCACTGTTTCTCACTTCCGGTGTAAACGGACGATGCCGTCCGCTTGTGAGCCTACGCTCGGGCCGGATCCCCCACACGTCCACTGGTGACGAAGGTGAGAACGATGGACGACCGCATGATGAGAGCAGTGCTTTTCGACCGCTACGGCGGCCCCGAGGTGCTGTACGTGGGCCGGGTGCCACGCCCCGAACCGGCGCCCGGCGAGGTGCTCGTGCGGGTGCGCGCGTTCAGCGTCAACGGCGGTGAGCTGGCGGCCCGCTCCGGCAGCCTCCGTCTCCTGACCGGGCGGAGGTTCCCGCAACGCGTGGGGCTGGACCTCACCGGCGAGGTCGCCGCGCTCGGCTACGGCACGACGGACGTCGCGGTCGGCGACCGGGTGTGGGGCATCGTGGGCCGCACCGGATTCGGCACCGCCGCCGAATATGTGACCGTCCGGGCCGAGCGGCTCGGCCGCGTCCCGGACGGGCTGGATCTCGTGGAGGCCGCCGCGCTGCCGGTGGCGACCACGGCCATCACGGCGCTGCGCGACAAGGCCGGACTGCGCCCCGGCGAACGACTGCTCGTACGCGGGGCGGCGGGCGGGGTCGGCAACGCCGCCGTCCAGCTCGGCCGGGCCTATGGCGCCGAGGTCACGGCCCTGGCCCGCGCCGCCAACCTCGACTTCGTCCGTACGCTCGGCGCCCACCACGCCGTCGACCACCGGACCGTCCCGCCGGAGGAACTGGGCTCGTTCGACGTGGTCCTCGACACCGTCGGCACCGACCTGCGGGCCTTGCGGCGCCTGCTGTCGCCCGGCGGGCGCATGGTCACCATCGCCTTCGACCTGACACGGCTCGCCGCCTCACTCGGCTACATCGCCGCCAGCGCCGTACACGGGCGCGGCCGGGTGCGCTTCTTCAGCGGCAACCCCAGACGGGCGCTCTTCGACGACCTCGCCCGCGAGGTGGCGGAGGGGAGACTGCGCCCTGCGGTGGACACGTGCTTCCCGCTGGAGGAGACGGCGGCGGCACATCGAGCGCTGGAGGCGGGCGGGGTGCGGGGCAAGTACGTCGTCAGGGTCGGCTGAAGACAGTTCCCGGGACGGCCGGCGTTCCTCCTCGCGGGACCGTGATGGCACGTGTCCGGCCATGGCCGCGCCCGGCGGCGCTCAATAAGATCCGTAGGGACCTGACCTTCCGGACATCACAGCGGGGGCGATGTGAACGGCGGCAGCGAGGCGGGGGGCTTACCGGGGCGGCACGAGTCCGCCCTGCGGGCGGGTGACCCGGCCCAGGTGGGGCCGTACCGGCTGCTGCGCAGGCTGGGTCAGGGCGGGATGGGCACCGTCTACCTGGGCGAGGCGCCGGACGGCACTCACGTGGCGGTCAAGCTGCTCCACCACACGATCGCCGCCGACCCCGGCTTCCGCCGCCGGTTCCGGCGCGAAGTGGAGGCGGCCAAACGGGTCGCCCGTTTCTGCACCGCCGCCGTCCTGGACGCCCAGATGGACGGCGAGACCGTCTATCTGGTCACCGAGTACGTGCCCGGGCCGACCCTCCGCGAGGCCGTCGAACGAGACGGACCACTACGCGGCTCGAACCTGGACGGGCTCGCGGTCAGCATCGCCACCGCCCTGCGCGCCATCCACGCCGCCGGGATCATCCACCGCGACCTGAAGCCCGGCAACGTCCTGCTCTCCCCCATCGGACCCAAGGTCATCGACTTCGGCGTCGCCCACCTGACCGACATGGCCGGACACATGAGCAGCGCGGTGGTCGGCACGCCCTCGTTCATGTCCCCGGAGCAGTTCGAGGGCGGCCCCCTCACGCCCGCCTCGGACGTCTTCGCCTGGGCGAGCACGATCACCTACGCGGGCACGGGCCACGCCCCCTTCGGCCACGGATCGCTCCCCGTCGTGCTCAACCGAATCGTCAACGGGACGCCCGACCTGACCGGCCTCGACGGGCCGCTGGGCACGCTCGTCGCCCGCGCCCTGGCCAAAGATCCGGCGCGACGGCCGACCGTACAGGAGATCCTCGACGCGCTCACCGGTTCGACGACGCCGTCCGTCGTCACCCTGCCCGGGACCGGGGGGCGGCGCCGCGGCCTGGTGATCGGGACCGGGGCGGGCGCGCTTGCGCTGGTCGCGGCGGTGACCGCAGCCTGGGTCGGCACCTCGTCGGGCCCGGCCACGTCCGGCTCGTCCGCCACCTCGTCCGCCACCCCGGCGGCCTCCGTGACCTCTGCGGCCGCCGCGCTCCCGTCCGCCTCCGTCGCCGGCTCCGGCGGCAATCCGCTGCGTGAGCCCGGCGTACGGTTCGCGTACAAGCAGGAGCCCGACCCGCGGCGCCAGGCGGACGTCTGGGAGGCGCAGGGCAGGAAGGCCGATGCCGCGCTGATGCGCGCGCTGGCCGCGGTGCCGCACTCGGTGAACCTGAACGGCTCGATCACTGAGGTCGGGAACACGGTCACGTCCACGATGCGGCTCGCCGCGGCCCACGATGCCGTACCGGTGTTCCTCACGGACAACATCCCGCTGCTCGACTGTTCCGATCGGGGCGCGCCGGACGAGCGGGCGTACCAGGACTGGATCGACCAGGTCGCGGCCGGCATCGGCGCGGGCCGGGCGGTGGTCGTGCTCGAACCGAACAGCCTCGCCGAGCTGCCCGGCACCGACGACTGCCCGCCGGGCGGGAAGGCGGGGATGGCCGAGCGTTACCGTGAGCTCGGCTACGCGGTGGACCGCCTGGGGGCGCTCCCGCACACGGCCGTCTATCTCGACGGCGGCATCCTGGGCTGGCCCGACTTCGCTGAGATGGCCGACCGGCTGGTGAACGCCGGGGTGGGGCGGGCCGACGGCTTCTACCTGAACAGCTCGGACTTCCAGGCGACCGAAGACCTCCTCTGGTACGGGAACAGACTCTCCCGCTGCGTCCATCTGCTGGCCACCGACGGCGGCGGCACCTGCGCGGACGCCGAGATCGACGCCGTGCCGGCCAGGGCGCCGCTGCCCCATTTCGTCATCGACACCAGCCGCAACGGCAAGGGCACGTGGGAGGTGCCCGAGGGGAAGTACGCCGACCCCCAGTTGTGGTGCAACCCTCCGGGGCGGGGCATCGGCCTGCGCCCGACCACCGACACCGGCGACAAGCTGGCCGACGCGTTCCTGTGGATCCGCCACCCCGGAGAGTCCAACGGCCGGTGCCTGCGGGGCGGTCCCGGGCCGGAGGATCCGGTGCACCACCAGGTGGACCCCGTCGGCGGCACGTGGTGGCCCGCCCTCGCCCTGGAACGCGCCCGCAACGCCGTCCCGCCGCTGCGCTGACTCACTTCTCTGCGGAGCCGGCCTTGCGGAGGCGGGAGCGTACGGTACGCCGTACAAGTAGATCGACAACTCGAGAGGATTCTGTCTAATGGCGACTTACGTGTTGATCCACGCCGCGGCGGTCGATTCCTGGTATTGGGGACCGCTCTCGGCCGCCCTGCGAGACCGGGGCCACGATGTGGTGGCGCCGGACCTGCCCTGTGATCAGGAGTCGGCCGGGCTCGCGGAGTACGCGGACACGGTGGTCGAGGCGATCGGCGGGCGCACCGATCTGGTCGTCGTCGCCCACTCGTTCGGTGGGTTCACCGGCCCGCTGGTGTGTGACCGGGTGCCTGCCGACCTGCTCGTGATGCTCCAGGCTCAGATCTCGGCTCCCGGCGAATCGCCCGGCGAATGGTGGGGCAACACCGGCTACTGGGCGGCACGGGAGGAAGCCGACCGGCGCCGAGGCGCCCCGGGTGGCACGGAGGAGGACACGCTTTCCCTCGTGCTGCACGACACCCCGGCAGACCTGGCCGCCGAGTTCGTAGCCCGACACCAGCGGCACCAGGCGCCTACCCCATTCGGCACGCCGTGGCCGCTGGCATCCTGGCCGGACGTGCCGACCAGGTTCCTGCTGGCCGCCGGCGACCGCTTCTTCCCAGCCGAGTTCATGCGCGGGATCGTCACCGAGCGTCTCAGTTTCCAGCCGGACGAAATGCCTGGTGATCACTGTCCGATGCTCGGGCACCCGAGGGAACTGGCCGACCGCCTTGAGGCGTACCGCACCGGGCTCTGACCAGGGACAGGCACTACTCAAGCGGTTCCGGCTCGTCAAGCGCCGTTGGCCTTGCGGAGGCGGGAGCGTACGGTGCGGCGGACGATCGGGCCCATGTCCTCCAGGACGGCGACCAGGCCGGCGAGCTGCTCCAGGCTGTCGAACGCCCGCTCCGCGCCGTCCTTGTCGACGCCGTCGTACAGTTCGAGGCCGACGAAGGCGGCGGCGGTGGCGCGGGCGAGCCCGGCGACGTCCACGAACTCCGCGAGCGGGCTGCCGGTCAGCACCCGTCGCAGCACGTCCTCCACCTCGGCGACCCACAGGGCGAGCCCTCCGGCGGTGGCGGGGGCGAGCCGCTCATCCGCCTGACTCCCCGCGAGCATCTGGGCGAGCACGGCCAGATTCCCCGCGGCGCGCTCCTCGGTGTGCAGGGAACGGCCGAGGTCGAGCAGCTCCTTCAATGAGGTCACGGACGCGAACCGCTCCCGGTAGACGGCCACCCGCTGCTCCGAGCCGTACCGCAGGGCCGCCGCGAGCAGCTCGTCGACGCTGCCGAAGTGGTAGAAGACGAGCGCCTGGTTGACCCCGGCGGCCGAGGCGATGGCCCGCGCCGAGGCCTTGGCGATGCCCTGGGTGCGCAAGGTCTCCAGCGCGCCGTCGAGCAGCCTCGTCCGGGTGTCGCCCATCGTCCCCTCCCTCAGCGGCGTACCTCTTCGCGCCGCGGCATCACCGTAGCGGGCACGCCGTGCTGTGCGACGTCGACGTAGCCGACCTGGAAGGCGCCCGAGTAGCCGAAGAACGGGCCCAGCCTGGAGTGGGAGACCGTCACCTCAATGCGGAACTCCCCCGCCTCGTCGTCGTACGACTCCCGCACCAGGGCGTTTCCGGTGACGGCCTTCGGGAGGCGGCACGAGAGCCACCCCTCGTGCAGCCGGAAGCCGCCGGTGCGGAAGACCAGCCCGCCGCGCTCGTCCACCCGCAGATCCAGGTCCACGGACAGGTGCTGGTGCGAGCCGACGTACTCGAGGATGCCGTTCCTCGTGGGGTCGTACACCATCGTGGCGTCGAACCGTCGTCGCCGGCCGGACAGGTCGAAGCTGCGCACGAAGGTGAAGGCCTCCCGGCCGTGGGAGTCGACGTACGGGTAGTTCTCGATGGTGAACGGCACCTGCCGGCCCTGCTCGGGGACCAGGATGTTGCGCAGCGCGCCGAGGAGGAGGAACGGCCGGGTGAAGCCCGCGTGCCAGACGTGCGTCATCACCCCCGTGCCGACGCAGGCCCGGCCGTTCGCGGCGCTCAGGTCATAGCGGCGCTGCAGCTGCGGGTGCATGCGGGCGAAGTCGTTGCCCAGGGCACGTTCGAAGATCGAGCCCGGATTCATATGCGTGCCTCTTCGCGCCGCGGCTTGATGACGGCGGGCACGCCGTGCTCGGTGACGTCGACGTAGCGGGCCCGGAACGCGCCCCAGTAGCCGAACATCGGCCCCAGCCTGGAGTGCGAAACCGTCACCCCGACGCGGAACTCCCCTGCCTCGTCGTCGTACGACTCCCTGACGACGGCCGTTCCCGTGGCCGCTTTGGGCAGCCTGCACGAGAACCAGCCCTCGTGGAAGCGGAACCCGCCGGACCGGATGACCATGCCCCCGCGCTCGTCCACCTGGAGATCCAGGTCCACGGCGAGGTGCTGGTGCGAGCCCAGGTAGTCGACGATGCCTCTGGCGGGGTCGTACACCATCTGCGCGTCGAACCGCCGCCGTTTTCGCGGCAGGTCGAAGGTGCGGACGAAGCTGACCGTCTCCCGCCCGTACGAGTCGACGTACGGGTAGTTCTCGATCGTGAACGGCACCTGCCGGCCCTGCTCGGGGATCAGGATGTTGCGGGTGCCGCCGAGGGCCAGGAACGGCCGGGTGAACCCGGCGTGCCAGATCTGCTCCATCACCCCCGTGCCGACGCAGGCCTGCCCGTCGGCGACGTTGACGCCGAAACGGCGTTGCAGTTGCGGGTGCAGGCGGGCGAAGTCGGCGCCCAGGGCACGTTGGAAGATCGAGGTCATCGGGTCTCCATGAGGGTGTGCGGGGGTTGTGCCGTCTGCCGGTCGGGCGGGCGGCGCAGGCATCGGCGGGCCGCCGGGGTCGACGGCAGCGGCGGCAGCAGGACCGCCGCCACTCCGATCAGGCAGGCGACGGCGGCCGGGGTGGTCGTGATGGCGATGGCGGTCGTGAGGGTGCGCAGGCAGAGCTCGGCGAGGGCCTGCCACAGGGAGCGCTCGGGCGTCTGGCCTGTCTCCAGCCAGAGGCGGAGCCGGTCGAAGGACCAGGCCGTCGCCCACCCGATGAGCGGCCGGAAAAGGAGGTCGACGGCCCTGCCCCAGCCGGGGCGGTAGCCGTACCGCGTGATGAAGCGGACGCCGTCGGGGGTCTGGACGTACCGCCAGTAGCCGGAACCGGAGCGGATCAGCGAGATCGGATGGCCGGAGGCGAACCGCAACGCCGACGTCCTGTCGTCGGTGTCGTGACGGTCCCCGGCCGTGACGCCGGCCCCGGTGATGACCAGCCCGGGCAGGAGCCGGAAGGCATACCGGAACCGCTGCGGCTCGCCGTCGGCACGCGGCAGGTAATCGATCTCTGTGAACCGCAAATCCCACCGCTGATGCAGCTCAGGCCGCTGCGTCCGCTCCCACAAGGCCTCCATGTCGGCCCGGACCAAGCACTCCACATACACGAACCGCGCCATGCGCCCTCCAGCGTCTTGAGCGATCGCTCAAAACCGAGAGTAGGCCGATTTAAGCGACTGCTCAAGTTCCCAGCGCATCGGGTGGGCATGGCCGCTGTGCAGAATCGAACTCTGCTGCGAGCCGCGCCCTAAACTGGGCCCGAGGTCGTGACGAACACCATGGGAGATGGCGGGATGACGGCTCTGCCCGACGACAGCTGGCTGCACCACCTCCGCCCGCAGCCCTCCCGGGTTACGGCCGAGGAGTACGAGGCCCTGCCGGAGGAGATCTGCCGGGCCATCGAGATCGTTGACGGCTACGTGGTCTACTGCGAGGCGCCGAGCCCCGAGCACCAGACGGCGGCCCGTAGGCTCGCGAACCTGATCGAGCGGGAGGCCAAGGCCGCGATGGGCCGGGGGCACGGATGCCTGACGGTCAACACCGACGTGGACCTACGGCTGCGCGACGTGCCGCTGCTCAACCGACGACCGGACGTCGTCCTCTACCGCTGCCTTGATCGGGAGCGAGGTGAGCGGCTCCGGGCCGAGCATGCCCTACTCGTCGTGGAGATCGTGTCCCCCGGATCGGAGACGCAGGACACCACCGACAAGTTCGGCGAATACGCGAAGGCCGGGGTCGAGCACTACTGGATCGTCCGGCTCGACGGCACCGGGGTGTCGGTCATCGAACGCTATCGGCTCGACCACGCCTCCACGCTGTACAAGCACATCGAGACCTTCATGAAGGACGAGCCGGGCGACCCGCCCGTCCTCGCTAACCCCATTCCCGTCACCATCAACTGGTCCGAGCTGGAGCTTTAGCGCACTTCCCGGGCAACCGTTGAGCCGGACTGCTGATTACAGGCGGGCATGCACGGCGCATACCTTCGGCCAGGCCGGTGACAGGTGCAATGCAGAAAGCTACGATCCTGAAGCTCCAGCCCGCGACAGGCGGACACCGTCCGCGGGCACCTTGTGATTCACCCGCATTGTTAGCGCTGCGAACACCTCCCTCCCCACAACTGTGCACCTCGCCACGGACGAGTCGAGATTGTGAGCGCCGGTGAACTTCGAGCACTCATGGCATCGAATACTGCGAAAACGGGCGAGAGTAGGCTCGCAGCCTGCCCCAGCGCAGCAGGAACTCGCGCTGTGCAGGACGATCTGTTAGCTAGAGAGGCTCTCCACAACTACTGCAAGTGAATTCGCCGTCCTCATAGATCATTTCACAACAGTACTTTACGCCACCTCCATCTTCATCGCCCCAGTCGGGGCATACATGCGAAACCATAAGGCACTTCCTTTGACATGGACTGGCAGCACTTTGGTCATCGCGTGCTGTTAAGCGGCATCCCCGATCAAAAGCCTTTAGCCGCTACTAGCTTCATACCTCTGCAAAAAAGCCCAAAGCTGGATTATCTCGTACCCCAACCAGAAGGGCACGATCAAGAAGGGCGTTGAACTCCTCACAACTGGTCTCAGGAAGCAGTACGCACGAATGACAAGCCGCACGATTCAAGTTATCGGTGCCGCTACTGTCTGACTCAATGCACAGGGGATCCGCCGAGCACCACGAGGTCCTTTCGAGTGCAGTACGGATGGAAGTTGCAAGCCTACCCGATTCCACTTGCGCAACAATCCCACCGAGACTGCCGGCCGAGTCGCTAGTGGCCGTATAGATAAGGAACCCCGACATCTCATCCGATACGTAGAGGCGCTCACGCAAGGAGGCAGCAGGGTAGCCGGAGTCGAGACTCCACTCGTTGATGACTGCATGAGTAAGAGTGTGAATCATAACCAGGCGAGGCGTGATCTCGCGATCCGGCGGTAGACCAAAGCGTGTGAATCGCTTTTGGTACGCTGCATCCATCGGCGCGACACGCGCCAGAACATCTGAACGTTTTTCCCATTCTACAAGCCGAGCGCCATCCAGGCGCAAGAAGACCCCTTCGCCGATGACTTCGATCGCCGGCAACCAGTCGGGACGACTCTCCGCCGCGTAGAGCGACGCCCGTTGACGCGGATTCGCGGAGCTGGGGGCAGCCAGACGACTGAATCCCCGAAGCACCCGAACCTCCCTCAACCGCTTCACCCTCATGACCTGATCGATAGCCAATTCCGTACCGACCGAATCGTCGTACCATGGTACGCAGACAAAGTCCTGCTTCTCGGGCTTTTCCTCAGTGGTCCTGTTAAGTGCCTGGTACTCCTCGGATTTCAAGGCCTCCTCGGAGGTGTCCGTGTGACCTGCCTCGTCCTGACGGCGCCTCTCTACGGCCTGAATAATCTGCTCAACGCTGTACATGCGATTCGCCAGTTCAAGCTCTTCGATGCGATCGCGAAGGTCAGCAGCCCTCCTAAGCGAGTTCCAGTTACGCTCCACAAGCTTCTGAACGCCTTCTGACCACGGAGGGATGGACAGTGCGGAGCGGACGTCGGAAAACCAGACCCCTGACGCACCTCGCTGCATCGCTCGTGGAAGCTCCTGGCATTCCTCCTGCGGAACGTCGCCCAGCCATGGGCGCCTGCCCGTGCATGAACTGATCCCACTCAAAGCACCCTTGCTAAGGGCGCCCTCCATCGTGACTGGGCGGACGCCACAGGCGCATGAGATTTCGATGTCCCCGAGCGATGCACTGCGTCCCGACGCTTTCAGTTTCAGCTCATGCTTGAGCCCATCGCTAGCAGACGAACCACCGCCCTTGTGCAACCAGCGATAGTAGGGAAAGTCGTCGATATGACCAGCGGCGCAGCACACGACGAACCTGGATGGTACTAGCTCACGAATACATTTCTGGCACTTCGCCGGACTGCGCGTAGCGCCGAAGAACCGAGCCTGGGCGAGCCGATTACAGCTCGGGCAGGACAGAATCTCCGGGAACCGGACGACCGGGATGTCACCGTACTTTTCGCTGTCGGACGCTGGAGGGAGGCGGAACCTCTTGACTCCAAGTTCCCTCTCAAGCCGTCGTTCGTGGATGATTTGATCGTAGGGACCGAGCTCAGGCCAGAGGTCGAGTCCGGCGACCATGAAAGACTCGCTGCCGACCGCGATCAAGGAGCCGACCCCATAGGTAGTGATGAGTTGGGCGCGGCGTACGCCCCCGATGGGCTTCCCCTTCACCGTGTTCCCCTGTTCAGGTAGAGGGTGGACTCAACGTCCACATCCCGCAGACTCCAGAGGGTCTCGAAGGAATAAGCCAGCTGATCGTCTGACTCGTCCCACCGGCCGGCATCCACGAGGAGCCCGGGCTGCCGGTAGGTGCCGTACTTCAGTTCCGGGTCCGCCTCCGCCGCCTCTCGCCACCGTGCAATGATCTCGTCGATCTGTTTGGCCGTCATGTCGCGCTCGGTTTGCCCGGCAGTCCTCTCCACGCGAGCCAGAATCTGATCGCAGTGCTTCCGCAGGTCTTCCTCAAACTCGGCAATAAGCGCGGCCGCCTCTTTGGGACGCGCCATGGGAATCAGTAGGCGCGCCAAGCTGACGACGACCGCGTGCAGGCCACGGTCACGGGCGCGGGCGGAGAACGGCGTCACGCTTGTCGCTTCAACCTGGCGATACAGGGCTGAGTGGTAGGCGGTGAAGTTCTCGTAGTGCGAGCGGTCCCTAGATCTGGCTGCGTTGAACAGAGTAACCACCAGGCCTGGCCACTTTCGTCCGACACGGCTGGTGGCCTGGATGTATTCCGAGGTGGACTGAGGCTGGCCCATCATGACCATCAAGCCCAGCCGATCGACGTCGACCCCCACGGAGATCATATTCGTGGCGAGGATCACACCGAGAGCGTCAGGTAGGGGGGTGGCCATGTCCTGGAGGTGGCCCGGTATAGCACTTGACGGCTCCCGACTGGTCAGCTCGATATCACGGCCGATGTCACGTCGCCTCTGATGTAACCCCACACTCAACAGATCGAGGCGGTCATTGACGTCGTCCTGAATCTGAAGCTTGGCGCCACCGAGGACCCGCAGACTGTTGAAGTATCCGAGGAGCGTCCAATACGCATCTCGAACTGCGTCGTCCCCTTCTATCGCCTGGGCATGGTGAAGAAGCGCGGCGTAGGTCCGTACCATCAAACTGGCTTGGCTGGTCGCCGGCGCCATGAGGCCCACATACAGCCTGCTCGCCTTCCGGGACGGCGCCGTCTCGACCGAGAAATAGGAGTCACGAGCGTCGAGTCCAGGCGGTGGAAACTGCGCAACCTGGCGATCGAACAGCGCACGTCCCTGGTGCACCGCACGGCGGATGGTGGCCGTCGACGCTACCACCTTCGGGCGACAGCCGACGACGTCGATTGCCGTCTCGTAGAGGCCGGCCAGAGTGCCCAAAGGACCGGAAATGAGGTGCAGCTCGTCTTGGATGATCAATTCAGGAGGAGGCTCGGCACTGAAGTGATTGAAGAGGTGCCCAATCTCCGGTTTCCAAGGCAGCCCGGCAAACTTGTCCGCCGTCGCGATGATCAGTGTGGGCCGGGCAGCGTAGATGACCTCGTCTACCACATGGATCGGAAGGCCGTCAGCAAAGTCACAACCCGACGTACCACAGGCAATGACCAGACGGTCGTCCGAAACCTTGTAGTTGTAGTGATCGAGGGCAGTCCCACACCAGCTGCAGGATCGAAGCTGGACAGGGTTCTCTTCCTGCACCACTTCATTCTTCGCCAGCTTTCGAAGCGACCGTCCCGCTTCGTCCAGAGTATTTGGAGTGGAACCGCGACCCACCCACATACCGATGGAAATCTCACTCCACCCCAGGCGGTCAGTTCGATCCCGACGGAGCCGCTCCATACAACACATGAGGAGAGCCGCACGTTCGAACTGCTGAACCGTGAGCAGGCGGAGCGTATAGCGCATGAGAACAGTAACGCCACCACCGTGTTTCGGATCACGCAGTCGCCTCAGGAACGTCGAGAAAGCGATCAGGCCCAGGTAAGCCTCCGTCTTGCCACCACCCGTGGGAAACCACAGCACGTCGGCGATGTCACGATCGGCGGACTCCCGCTCAGCCAGACCACGCAGCGACAGGAGAATGAAGGCTATCTGAAAAGGCCGCCATACGCCTTCTTTATCGTTAGGAGACGCACTCTTCCGTGCAGATGACCTCAGCCACTCCGTCCGAGATCGCTGCATGGCCATCGCTTGATTGGCGAGACGAAATGCCTCCATAGGGATCGGGTCTGCAGTGTCTGCGAGAAGTTCGATCCCCCTCTCCATGCGATCGCAAGCTGCGTTGCACCTGTCCAAGTGCTCCCTAGCGGTCTTACGGAGGCTCTCGGTGGCGATGCCTTCAGCCTGAGCGGCCCTTAACCTGATCCACTGCCGATAGCCGGCCGTGAGCGCCTTCAAGGCGGAAACAACCTCGGCATCAGATGACGTTGCCAGATGATGCATTCCAAGTCGGCGAACGTCGATGGTTGGGTTGGAGTCAGCCAGCCGAAGATCGTGTTTCGGAACGAAGGTCGTGCGTATCCAGCCGGTCGAAGTAACCGAATTCATATCATTGATTGCAACTTCGGAAGGTTGCCATTCCACAGCGCATCCGTGGCCTGTAGCGAACGTCGGCGCATACTGGTAGAGAAGTCGGTAGGAGTTGAGTTCCTCGTCCGCATCGGTCGCCAATCCTGTTGATGGGCGTTCCACGAAAGGAGCAGAACCGTCGGCCCCTCTGACTGTGATTCGAGGTTGAAAGAAGGCCATAACATCTCGGTCAGCGGTTTTCGCCGCCGATCGATGCTTGTTCACAAGCGCCAATGTGACGGCCGCAACCATTTTGGAATCCGCAGGCCTCACACGAACGAACAGTTCCAGATGGTCCGCAAGTGGTATCTGGTCCTCAAACGCGGCCGAGACCCTGATTATTTGAGGCGCGATCGAGAGGGGCTCACGCCGCCAGGAACCCTCTGCGAGAGTACCGGTGCGCCTACGACTCTCTTCAAGAGTCGTCTCGGGCACATAACGTGCGGCCTCCACATCGACGAGGATCCTGTCCGCTGCCTTGAGATCAACTGAGAAGGTCATTCCCATCGAGGAGGGGTACCGGATGTTGGCCATAGTGATGGCCGGGTCGGGCGCCTCGCCCGGGTGCTTGTTCTCTGGCTCCTCGTCCAAGGCATTGACGTCGGCTACCACGTCCTGGGACTGAGGAAAGAGGATACCGGCCGCGTACTTGGTGATCGGCGGGTCAGTGATCGTCTCGCTTAAGGAGCCGCTAGGTCCGATCAGGTCTTGTTCCAGCCTGGAAACCAGTTCCTGCCGAAACGCATAGTGCTTGTCGAAACTCACGCTTGCCCACCAGTCCAGTCAAAACGCCCCAATCCCCCGATTCGTGGCCAAAGCCATACACCCGACCAACCAAGGCCCGCGTTGAGGGCAGCCGCTTCCCGCCCGATAACAGTCTCCACATCGTCCACCCGAAGGTCCTCGATGGATGGAGGCAGCCGGCGGCCCTGGCCGGGAACAAGCGTCCAGAGCGCTCTGGCGAAAGAAGCGGTGGTCACACCGATTCGTTGGCCCTCATGCTCCACGATGTATTGGGGAGCCTCTTCAGAGGCGCGTTCAGGCGCCGCAACGAACCTGACCAGATCACCGCTCCGCACCCTGGTGGCCAGATAGTTCTGGATCTCTCGGGGATCCTGTACATAGCCGACCGTACCTGCAGGTTCCTCCGCATTCACGTCCTCTGGACGGATTTCCATGCCCAGATATCGCCCAGGTTTGAAACCCAGTTCCGCCCACCGGCCGTCATTTTGCCGTTTGAGATAACCAGCGGATAGTTTGCCGACCGGTTTCACATACATCAGCAGGTCCCTGGGGCGAGTCATCGCCACATACATCAGGCGTGCACGCTCGGCCTGCTCTACAGGGTCGTCGTCTGGTGCGTCACCTGGATCAACGAGAACGACCTGATCGAACTCAAGGCCTTTAACCCGATGGATGGTCGAGACCACGAGTCGTTCTGGAGGCTGCTGAGGAAACTCCCCGCCAAGCAACCACTTACGGACTGTCGTGAGGTCGAGCTTCTCCCCACGGCGATTCGGATCCATACGGCGTAGGATCTGCCAGCCTTCTTCCGCTTCCATGCCAGCCTTGCTGATCACCGCCAGAACATCGTCCTTGGTCGGCTGCTTGGAGTCGAGTTCGCGGAAGATCGCAGCAACCCACGACGGAATTGCCTGCTCCTGAGCGGAGCGTTGAAGCCGATGGGCCACGCCAAGCGCGTGAAGCCGCCGTGAGACCAGGAGAACCTGATCGTTTGACCGGCAAAGCACCGCGGTCGGCACCACCACTCGCGACAGCACCTGTGCGGCCTGGTCCAGCGTACCGAGGGAATCGCCTTCCAGAAGCGCGGTCCGCAGCCCTCGTTGGATGGTGGCGAAGGGGGCGTCGACCGCACCCAGCGCGTCGCCGAACGAGAGCGCTACCTCGGCCTCTGGCTCGCGGGCACGGAAGTTGCCGCGGAGAGAAATCTCCTCAAGCTCGGTTCCAAAGCTACTGCGCACGTACTGATACAGCCGAGCCGCCCCGGTCAAGCGCTCCTGTGGATCGTCGAGTTGGAAGCCGTATATGCCTTGGGCTGGATCACCCAACAGGGTGAAGCCGTCAAGATCGGTCTCGAGAAGCGCCTGCACGAGCTGTGCTCGAACGCCAACCAGATCCTGGACTTCGTCCACTACCAGGTGCCTAACTTCACCTATCTGCTCTGCTCCCTCCGGATTCTCCTTGATCAGCCGAGTCGCCTCGCGGATGCGTTGATCGAAGCTCAGGCGTTGCCAAGGGCCATCCGGTTTGAGCTCTGATAAGAGCCAGGTCGCATAGGAGTCAAATGTTCGAACTTCGACCTGGGCGGCAGCACTGTCGAGCGCAACGAGCCTCTTCCTTATCTCGCGGACCGCTGCCCGGGAGAAGCTCAGGACCAGAAGTTCTGATGGTTCCAGCCCTTCCTCGTCGATGAGGTACGCAAGACGGTGAATGAGCGAAAAGGTCTTGCCGCTACCTGCAGGAGCCGTCACCAGGAGACGAGCATAAGCCGGCTCCTCGATCAGCCGCTGCTGCGCCTCCGTCCAGTGCGCAGAATCGATCATTGGGTCTTCCACAGGTATTCGAATTGGCGGAACGCCAGCTCCTCGCCATACTGCGCGATGTTGTCAGCGACGTTGATGATCAGGCACTCATCCTTGCCCCCGTTCAGAGGTCCACGTAGCCCTCGTCCGATCATCTGCTGATACACATTGGGGCTGTAGGTGGGGCGGGCTACAATCACCGCTCGTGTCGCAGGCGCGTCGAAGCCTTGGGAGAGGACGTTGTAGTTGGTGAGGACTCGAATACCCCGATTCTTGAACTGATCGATGACATATCGCCGCTGGCCAAGGTCGGTGTCGCCTGACACCGCGGCGGCAGTGACCCCCCTGCGGTTGAGAAGAGCCGCCATGGCCTGGGCATGGTTGACCGAAGTGGCGAAGAGCAGGATCTGCCAGTCATCCGGCAGGGCAAGAATCTTGTCGATCAAAATTTTGTTGCGGGCACTGTCAAGGCCCAGTCGCTCCTCCGCCGTAGGAGGAAGGCGACGCAGTTGTTGCAGCGTGTCGCGCTCCCGAGCAGTGAGGTCGAGCGTCGCGCCTGGCAGCTCCTCATGCCTGACGCGAGCCAACACGCCGAGCTCCTGTAAGGTCCGGTACGGCTGAGGGCCCAGGATCTCGGTGCCGTCCCGATTGTGATCGAGCCGGTTCCTCCCGTAGCGAGCAACCAAACGTTCGGTCTCTACTGTGTTCGCTCCGCGGAAGGGCGTCGCGCTCAATCCGATGAGCGGGCAGCGGGATCGGTGCGGAGTCAGTCCCAGAGCAGCAAGCACCTGCGTGTAACGAGGACTGATTGACGTGTGAGCCTCATCGACGATCACGGCCTGAGTTCGTCGTAACCATGCGTATTCATCGGCCTCGATTATCTTCTCTAGCTTGGCGTCGGTCGCGACCACGAGATGATAGCCCTCCACGACGGGGTCAGCCTCGTTCGTGCTCCATAGCCTGCTGATCGTTAGCTGCTGTGCTGGGCCGATGTGGCGCCAAATTGACTGCCAGTTCTGCACGGCCTGCTCACACAACTCCTCTGTCTGAGCCACCCAGAGGACTGGAACCGAGATAACCTCAGGTGGAAGCGTCCGTAGCCGTCGGATGAGAGCCTCGACGGCCACCCGCGTCTTGCCTGCCCCTGTGGGGAGACTAACCATTCCTCGTTGCGCCGGCCGGCTCTGTAGCACCTCCAAGATCCGTCCGACCATGAGTTCTTGGTACTCGTGGAGGGGTGGGAAATCCGCAGGACCCTGAACAGTCAGCAAGGGCTCAAGCCCTGGCTGCCGGAACCCGGCATATTCCGCAGGAAATCCAAGATCGGAAACAAACGCCTTGGCCTGATGACTGCCAGCCATCTGGACTGGCACTGGGAAGCCCTTTTCCTCCAACTCCTGGCGGAACTCACGCAGCACACCGGGGCCGTAAACGGCCATCGCTAGTTCGGCAATTCCCCGATCGTCAATCGGTCCTTCCTCGGACTCGACAGCATCGATCAGGCCATACGGCAGTCGTTCACGGAGCACGTCACCACCGAGCATGGTCACCAGCTTGTCTCGTAGATCCGGCATTTGCCGGACCTTGACAATCTGCTGGTCTCGCTGGACGTCCTTACGGTGCCGAAGCACCTCTCGGCAACGCTCTTCCGACAGCCCGAGTCGGAGTAGGTGGTTCAACTCCCTCAGCAGGGCCAGATCGTCCCCGCGATCGTGCCAGTAGATGGTGTCTTCACGACGGCCGATTTCTACCGGTTCCGAGGTCTGGCCGGACGGGGTACGGACGAGCTGGTCCAACTCGTCGCACCGCACGAGGGCGAGACCTCGCAGAGGACGCCCGGGCTCGAACTTGAGCTGAGGAAACACGTCTTCAAGGGGAGTCGGCTCACCCTGGCGGGTCGCGCGCAACTCGGTGATGTAGACCTCGTCAAAGGTTTTCATCCCCCACGCGTCTACGAGCACTGCGACATCGTCTGACTGCGGGACCAGGATCGCGGCGATGCCACCGGCTTGCAGACGCCGGTACTGCACGGGATCCGCAGTGGCGACCACTTCCCCCGGAGGAGAGGACACCCACTCAGAGCCCTGCTGGCAGCGAATTTTAGGAGGCGCGCTCAATTGCGTCGCCGCAACCGCGTAGAAGCTGCCCAGCTCTATGTGGTTCTCACTTGCAAGTGCGTCTTGCAAGAGGGAGAACCACAGAGCCCCCTTGATGGCCTCCAACGTGTTGGGCAGTCCCAGAGCACGAGCTAGACCTGGATCGACGTCGGCGACCGGTAGCACGCGAGCGTACTCCTCCAAGGCCGGGCCTACGCAGTCGGCAACGCGGCGAATTCCCATCGAGGTGGTCAGTCTGCCGTTTTGTTCAATGACCCATACCAATGGCGACGGTATGGACAGCGGGGCTTCATTCGAGCGAGTCAGCGCGTAGACGGTCCAGGTCGTCACCAATCCTTCAGAAGGGAGCTGCTGGATGTAACGAGCACGCGCACCGGGTGTTAGGCCGTACAACAGGCCCAAATGGCCGGCGGGATGGGGACCTGTAACTACGATCTTACCGGTCTGAGGCCTGCGGACATCTGGCGGCAGAGCCTTGTAGTACCGCTCAATCATGCTCGACCGGTAGTCGTCGTACCAGGAGGCGGAGGATGGATCCACGCCGGCGCTGGGGCTGTCGGACATGCCGAGGAGGCGGAGCATCCTCATGTCATCGTGATGGAAGTCCTCATCAACCACGAAGTCACCGTCGTCGGGACTTCCGGTAGGAATCACGGCGCCGGGAAGAAGGACCTGGCTCAGCCGCTTGTATGTCCCAGAGCGGTTGCGGACTTTGAGTTGTGTGCTCACGCCTTGGCTCGTGAGGTGTTCCACTGCCCGCTCCGCCCCGGTCTGCCGTGCGAGTAGCCAGAAGCGATCCCAGTCGGCGTTCCGGTAGGAGACAAACCCTCCGGAGACGGCAGCAGCGAAGCGCCCGAAGGCGTCGGCCTCACGAATGCCGAGAATGTCGAGGAATCGAGATGTCGCGGAGTCGTTCTCCAACTCGGAGTCGACGTACACAGTGACTTCACTGGACGGGTCCATGGAGGTGCGTCTGAACACGCGGTCCCCCTGTGGGGGAACCATTTCTCCCTTTGCCGTCCTGAGAATGGCCGACTCCCGTGCCTGTTCCGCGTACGGATGTCCCTCTGCGACCATCTCCGCCACGATGGACAGTGCGACGGCCGAGGCCGCGGCGGTTCCGTCGGAGACCAGTGCCTCCAGCCACTCCTGGACGCCACTCACGCTGCCACCGGCCGACTCGAT
The DNA here is from genome assembly GCF_039649665.1 of Microbispora sp. ZYX-F-249. Classification (NCBI taxonomy): domain Bacteria; kingdom Bacillati; phylum Actinomycetota; class Actinomycetes; order Streptosporangiales; family Streptosporangiaceae; genus Microbispora; species Microbispora maris. Next base: position 111,559 of record NZ_JBDJAW010000022.1, read on the forward strand.
CAACGAGTCGGCGCGGGCTCGGCGGGTCGCGGTGCTCTCAACGGTGGGATGGCACCAGTTGGTTGGACGACCGGGGTAGCCAGCCCATCTCTCGACCCAGGTCTTCCAACGTCTGTCATCTGACGCTGTGCCCCGAGGGTGGATCTTGATCGCGCTCGGACGCTGAAATCTACCCAGCTGATCAGGCAGCGAGGGGTTTCGTGTGGCCTCCTCGTGGACGCAATTGGTAAGCATCGCGTCTGCCCAGTTCCGCGTCTCTCGTCCACGTGCCGTCATGAGCGACAGAGGCCGCGCCGGGTCTTCCGGGGTAGAAAGCGCGGGAAGCGAGGCCACAACGAGGCGAGCGGCCTCTCTCATCAAAGCTTCATTGAAGCGGTTTCCTTCAAGAAGATGTTGGCGATCCTCGTTGGTCTTCCACGCGGCGTTCAATACTCCGCGGAGGGTGGTCGCATACGTAGTGGGGAAGAATGCCCAGAACTCCCCCAGTTCCCGTTCCCGAGACCCGGAAGACGGAACTGCCCACGCTATGGGCACTTCGATGCGGTTACGATACTCACCGGCATCGGCCCAGGCTTCGTCAGAGGGCTGAAAACTGCTCTCGAAAACCGTCCACTCTTCGGATACGTACTCGCCATCACTCTCACGAACTCTCAGCGACCGACGGTAGCCTTCACCGCTAACGGTGATCTCCCTGACTTTGGAAGCCTGTCTGTTCTCCAGGACCACCTGACCGGCATGTGGGGAAAAGACGGCAAAGACCGCAGGAAAGAGTTCGAGGTCCTCAGCAAGGCGAGTAGCGTGGTCACGCGTCGCCAGCGGAAGCTTGATCACCGTCGAGGCCCAGGTCATTAGTTCGTCAAGCGTCTTATCAGCGGTGCGCTCCTCCTCAGCATCGAGAAGGTGAGCGATGCGGAGCACGGGAGTGGGGCCCGTTCCCGGAACACGTTCCCGGATACGCTGCGCAGACAGCTTGGCGGACCAACCGAAGGACCCGCTACGGCTGAAGAACTGAGGCTGATCGGAGACGCTCAATACAGACTTGAAACCGAGGCCGAATCTTCCGATCTCCGCACCCTTCTTACGCGACAGGTGCGAGGCCAGGATCGTTCCAACTCCGGATGGGGTGATCGGCCTACCGCGGTTCGCGCAGTAAAGCGTGTCCGCTGTCAGGACAACATGAATGAGCCCGCTGGGCGTTTCCCGGAGCTCGTCGGCACCGTTCTGAATCAGCTCGTACAGCTGCCGGTGGCCGTAGCCACCCTCCTTCACGGAGCGCTCGATGTTCGCGTGCTCCTCAATCAGAGCAGGGTTTGCCTTGTACGACTGGAGGCAGGCTTCTGACTGTCGGAGGACGACCTGCGAGACAGGGCTGTCCGCGCCGGCCCAGTCGGAGGAGCCGGCCGCGAACTTGTCACCGTCTGGATCGACCACTGAGACTCGCTCTCCTTGCCAATGCACACTCGTTGGCCTAGGACCCTACGCCAACCGCGAGGGCAGACAAAAGCGTAGGACTCGACCTAAGCCTCAAGATTCACGAGCCGATAGTGACCAGGCGGGACATCGGGGTCGTCGTCATGCGACTGAATGTGCCACCCTCCCTGGTCAATGAGCTCCCGGACCTCCTGCCGCCACGTGGGTGTCTTGGCGACACGTTCGAGCTGTTGCGGGCTTGCCGGCCAAGGGCTGATGTGAAGGAGATACTCAATCAGTCGCTCTGCAGGGCTTCCACCGCCGATCGACTCGATGGTTTCCTCGCTTGAAGCGACGGCTTCGTCCAGCTGGGACACGTTGAGGCGGTAGGGGGCGCCGGCGCCTGCTCCCAGGGTTTCGATGTCCCAGCCGACCTCGCGAAGTTCCCTGATGCGTCGCGCCCACGCACGAATCGCCGCGACCCCCTCCAGTTGCTGCGGCGATAGAGCTTCCCCCGGGTGATTACGGAAGTAGAGAAGAAGTGCCGTTCGAGCGCCGCCAAGTAGGTCTTGACGTACCTCGGCTAATGCCTCCCTGGACTCGGCGAGATGAGTCCCGACTCTGGCTGCTGTCTCCAACCACTCCTGCGGCTTCAACTCCTCCTGAGCAGCCTGCACAATGGCGAGAGCGTCCTTGAGTGACTTTTCGAGCCGCGCGAGTTCCACACGCTGTCGTCCGTGAGTGTTTCCGCCTGACACTGCCATGATTCACTTAGCCCTTAAGTCCGAGACGGCTAGCGGATTCCCCAGCCTCTGAGGAGTTTCTACTCGGGTCGCGGCACGCTTACGGAGAGCCAGGTGACTTATCGTCCAGAAACATGGCTCGTTGTCGTGGCGTCACGCAATCCAGTTAGGCGGTCCGGCCTTCAGGCTTCTAGCTCATCCGGGCAGAACATTTAGTGCTCTCGAGGAACACCTGCTCTGCAGACTAGATGGTCATCGCAAGAGATGTCAAGACATGGTAATTCGGACGCCACTCACGATCGGCCGCATGGGGCAAAGATGCACAAAATGGGCATGCGACCCCCAACAACCGATTTAAGGGTGCTGTATGCCACAAGGTGTATCTAGGGCGTATTTCGCGAACACCACTTGTGCCCACCCTCCAGGTAGGTCATTCTGCTGAACGTATCCACGGCGTCGCGGGGGTGGCTGTGGATGATGTGAGTAATGCCATTGGAGGAAAGGGGCACCTTGGAGCACTACTTGGTCGGGCGTGAGCCGAAAGTGGCGTGCTACAAGAACCTCGACACCCAATGGCAAAATACTGTCCGTCTCCGAGATCCAGCGAGAAGGGTGTGGTGTAGAGCCATGATGACTCCGTGCCGGGGAGTTTGAAACGCCGAGTCGGCGCAGCGCGTAAGGCTATTCAACCTACTGTGGGAGTCGCGGGGTACTCCCTGACGTCCCTCTTATCAGGCGCACCGCCATCCATATGGGCACTTCTTGTTGTCGGCCTGGCGTGCGCGATTCCCGAGACCGTCGAGAAGATTTCCTACTTACTGCTGGGGGCCATGGTCATCAGGAGGTTCCCCAAGAAAAGCGATGCCAAGGATTACATCGCGATGTTTCGCGAGCTCTTCAAGCCATCACGAGGCGACTAGGGGAGCGTTCACAACTCCGACAAAATCCCCTGATATCTCCCGAATCGACTACGGGCGTCCGGAGGAAAAAGCCAGGTCATATACAAATTGGGCAAGCTTCTGGCCAAGTAAGGGTGGCACCGCGTTGCCGATCTGACGGGCAACCTCGATCTTCGAGCCCACGAACACGAAGTCGTCCGGAAAAGACTGGATCCTCGCGGCTTCGCGGTGAGTGATGGGGCGATCATGAACGGGGTGCAGGTAGCGCCCTTTTTCCGGCTTGTAGAACTCGGTCCGAATCGTCACACTGGGACGATCCCACCACAGCCGCCCCATGACGTCAGTTGTTCCCGTCGCCTTATCAGCCCAGCAACGAGGCTCCAGGTCTGGCCGATTTCGTCTGAGATCGAAGCGATTTCCGCCAGGAGGGATCGCACGGTATCGCTCTAGGGATTTCTGTGTCGGAGTCCGGCGGATATGGAGGTCCTGCCGGCCGGACTCATCGACCGTTATTTCTGTTCGCTCGGGATAGTCGGGTAGATCTGCAATAGTGGCGCTTAGAGATACATAAGGTGTGTTATTAGGCGAGTTCGGGCCGTGGGTCGGTTCTGGAGGCCAGGGAACCTCCTCGACGTCGCGTACGGCGACGAAGATTCCCCGCCTCCTGTTCTGCGGGACCCCATAATCAGCCGCGTTGAGGACTCCGTATCCGAACTTGTAGTCCTTGAGTTCCTTATCCGTCTCCATGAGCTGCAGCAGACGCGCGAACTGAGCCGACTTTTGAAACTCCGGTACATTCTCGATCACAAACGCCTTTGGCCTTACTAACCGTACGGCTCTCAAGTACTGCTGCCACAGCTCGTTAAGCACGGCTCGGCTGGCGTCGTCCCGATCACGCCCAAGCGGGCTGAATCCCTGACAGGGAGGGCCTCCGATGATCACGTCGGCCTTGGGGTAGTCCTCGTCGGAGACCTTCTCGATAGGCCCGTCGTAGACCGGGCACCCGAAGTTCTGCTTGAAGGTTCTTGCCGCAGCTGGATCTATCTCGACCGCGAACACGGTCTGGTAGCCGAGTCTGGCCTGCTTGAACCCTTGAGCAAGCCCCCCTGCGCCTGCGAACAGGTCGATCACCGTGATCGCCTCAGTCGTCAACGCCACCCTCCCCGCGAATCAAGCCCCTCGTAACTATAGGGGCGCTCGTTGCCCCCGCTGTCGGTTGATGCTCCGAAGCCCGCGAGCGAGCACGCGAGCTTAGAGGTGCTGGAGACACAGTCTCCACGGCTCTCTAGCAAAAATCGAGCGTTCGTTCGTACATCTGCGGCCTTGAGATGCCCCGAGGCGCCCCGCCGCTCTAACGTTGCCTCGTGGGCAGAGAGACCGAGTCGTGGGCGTCGAGCGAGGCCGTTCGCAAGAGCATGCGGTCGAACAAGGGGCGTGACACCAAGCCTGAGCTGTCTCTTCGTCGCGCCGTTCACGCCCTTGGCCTCCGGTACCGCGTAGGCATCCGTCCGGTGAAGTCGGTCCGGCGGACGGCCGACATCGTCTTCACGAAGGCCAAAGTTGCCGTCTTCCTGGACGGATGCTTCTGGCACGGTTGTCCTCTTCACCACACCGTCGCCGTTACTAACGCCGGCTTCTGGGCCGAGAAGGTTCGTCGCACCCGTGAGAGGGATGCGGAGACCGACCAGTTGTTGAAGGAGGCTGGCTGGCGTGTCCTCCGCGTTTGGGAACACGAGGATCCGGCGGACGCCGCCAAGCGAGTGGCGATCCTGCTTGGAAAAGCGGTCGAGCGTCCCTCATAGGCGAAGCGCCTCCTGGAGGTCCCTGCCAACCTACTCTTCGTTCTCGACGCTGATAGATCAGGTCGCTTCGGCACCGTGGCCTGCGGCGATCGTGTCGATATGGCGGGCGAGTTCGAAGTCCTTGGCGGTCAAGCGGTTGCCGGCGTCGTGGGTGGTGATGACGAAGCGGATTCGCTGCCAGGTGATGTGAATGTCGGGGTGGTGGCCGACTTCCCTGGCCTTCGCCGCGACGTACATGGCCAGGTGGACGCACTCGTGGTACGTGTGCTTGAACGTCCGGGCGATGCTGTCACCCTGGCGTTCCCATCCTGGTAGCTCGCTCAGGTAGGCGCCGATCTCCTCTTCTGACAGCAACTGAGGGGTCATCCGTGTCTCCATGTCGGTAGGTCAGGCGAACCGGCCGACGATATCGGCCAGTTCGCGGCCGGAGGCAGTGCCAGCCCAGGCGGTCGCGTGACGCGGAATGGCCTTCAGCTCTTTGCGTAGCCTCACCGATCCAGTGACTTCCACGGAAGAAGCGGCGACAGACGCGATCTCGACGACGCGTTCCGGTTCTGGCACGGCTGCCAGAGCGGCGGCCTGACGTGCCCAGAACACTCCGTTGTCGCGGCGCGCTGATTCCGGCGCTACGCCGAGAATGCCGTCCCACAGGGCGACAGCCTCTCGATAGGCGCCCAAACGCATGTAGGCGGTCGCTCGTTGGACGTCGATATAGCGGAGAGTTCGACGGCAGGCGTTTCCCCAGGGATATTCGTCGTCAACGCGGTCCACGAGTACGGCCGCCTGATCCAGCAGTCGGTCGACCAGGTCCTTCTCCGCCGTTGGCAGCATCGAGTGTCCGAGTGCCTGATGGACCAGAGCGAGCACCCGTACTTTCGGGCATAGCTTGCTCTCGTCGGCCAATGCGGCCTCCGCATAGTCCACAACCATGCGCCCGTCATCCAGATCGAGAGCGAGCATGGCCTTGTTCGTGAGGGCGTAGCTGATGAGCTGCGGGTCGTGCGAACGGTGGGCCATGTCGAGAGCGACGGCCCGCCAGGCTCGGGAGCGGCCGACGTCACCGGCGTCCTGGTAGAGCCAACCCAGCAGCGCCGCGTACGCGACGCCGGCGCCCAGGAGACCGCGACGTACGGGCGCATCCGCGGCTTGGGCGAGTTCCTTGATGAGCTCTGCCTGCGTGGCGACTGTAGGAATGAGGTGGCGAGGACCCAGCCACATGTCCGCCTTGTAATGGCCTGGAAGCTGTTCGAGAAAGTACATGACGAGCTCCGGGGCTACAGGGGCCTGATGAGGGAGATGAGTGACGGCGCCGGTCCGGCTCATGTCCAGGATGTCGTCGCGCTGCCGGTACACACCGAGACCGTCGTCAGCTTCCCGAGTACTGCGTCCTCCAGCCTCGCCGAACAAGTCGACTTCGCCAAGCCCGAAGGCTCGGGCGTACAGGACGCGGTAGGGGTCGCCGGGGCGGTTGTGGCCGGCCTCGTACGCCTTGATGCGGCGGATCATGGTCTCGCGCGAGGGCAGGCGGGGACGGATGTCCTCGTCGGCGGCCTCAACCAGGCGGCGGGCCATCTCACGCTGGCTCCACAACCGGTTGCGCCGCTCGGCGCGCAGTCGTACGGCCCATGCGGGTAGGTCGTCGCTCATCGCCTGCACCTCTGCTCGGATCCGGGGGTGATCCCTGGGCGCCCTCAGTTTCCCTCATCCGCACCTGTGCCGGGAAGGTTACTCAGCGCTGTCATAGCAGGTAGCACCGAACGGGGTCCGGCACAGGACCCCCGATCAGGAATCGAGGCCCGAGCTGTGACAGACCGGAGAAGCACCACGCCGACCGAGGGCTGGCGGGTGATGACGAGTGATCGCGGACGGTTGTGGGCGACCCGCGAACGACCTTTCCTCGCGGCGGCCGAGGACGCGGGCGCCGCCCGGACCGTCGACGGCGACGACCTGCCCGAGCTCTGCCGGGTCATCGCCGAGCAGGAGAGCCTGGCCGCCCTTGCCTCGGCTCCCTGACGACTGTCCCGGGTTGCATGTGGCGCCGGAGCAGCCGGGGTGCATCGCGGTCCGGTGGATGTGCGAGACCAGGCGCACCGTCCGGGCCCGGATCGTGGCGCACACCTGCGACCACTGCGCGCCCCTGGCGTACGAACTGTGCGCGTCCGGCGGGCTGCTGTTCGTCCGCCGTACGGACCGGAGCGGCAGCGAACCGGAGATCAGGGAGACCGAACGTCTGCCGGACGCGCGGGCGCGCCGGTTGTGGCTGGACGTGCTGCTCGGCCGAGCACGATGAGGCCCGGCCCGATGAAGACGCCCGCACGGCGAACCCGTCGAGGCGGGACCACCAACAGGAAGGAACGCGATGGACCTGTACGACCACGACCTCGCCGGAGTGCGCTTCCGGCGGCTGTGCGGCGGCAACCAGCAGGAGGAGGACATGGAGTCCTGCGTCGAGCTGGCCCCGATTCCGGGCGAGGGCGACGCCTTCGCCCTGCGTGACAGCAAGAACCCGGATGCCGGGACTCTCCGGTTCACCGGTGCCGAGCTTCGCGCGGCCGGGCTGACCACACTGTAGGAGCACGGTGGTCCCTGCCCGGTGATAGCGGGCGGGGGCCACCCCCACTGTACGGAGCGTCATGCACCTGCACTGCTACGTGTGGAGCGGGATCGGGGCAGACCTGCGCAACGAGGCCGAGCGACGGCCGCCGCTGCCGCCCGCCGACCCCGGCCCGTTCACCGCTTCCCCACTGCCGCCGATGCGTACGTGCGACTGGCTGCTGAAGCCGGCCCGCCGGATCGACGCCTCTCCGGCCACGCTCGACGACGCGCTCGCCTGGCTGGCCGAGCACCACCGGACAACCCGGAGCGCCTTCCTCCGCCCGGCCGACGAGGCCCGGATCGGGCTGGACTTCCGGCTGGAGACCGCCCGCGAGGCCCTCCACAACGGCGTGGACGTGCAATGGGGCATCTGGCTGAGCGGCGGCCGGTTCCTCACCTGCGGCGTGGTCTGCTGCTCCCCCAACCGCCACGCCGCCTACCGCTGCCCCGCCTCCTGACCTCCTGCGGAAACCTTGCTCGTCGTCGACGGAACGATCAAACTGATCGACATGCCGCGAATGACATCGAAAATCATCGACATCCAGCGGTGGGACGCACGTCTTTTCCGGAATCCGTCCACGGATGGTGCTCAGCGCATGTGCAGCGCGCATGGCAAGAGCTCCTGTAACCGTCCGGCCGTCGCCTACGTCGCCCTTTCCGACGCGGGCACGGACCGCAAGGAGTGGGGTGCCTGCGACGAGTGGCTCGCCACGAACGAAGACGCGGTCGAGTATCTGAGGGCGCATCCCCTGGACTGAGAACGTCCAGCAGGCTGGCCATCGTGCCGGTTTTGTCGGTAACGGATCTTACGATGACGGCGTGATCATTATTGCTGGCTGGCTCGCTGTCGATCCGGATGCTCGGGATGCCTATCTGCAAACCTGTGTCGCTGTGGTCGAGCAGGCGCGCGCCGCGGCCGGGTGCCTCGATTTCGTGCTCAGCGCCGATCTCGTCGACGCCGGACGCGTCAACGTCCACGAACGGTGGGAGTCCGAGGAGGCTCTCCACGCCTTCCGCGGCTCCGGGCCGGACGAGGGACAATTGGCGATGATTCGCGACGCCGAAGTGCTTCGGTATGACATATCCGGGGTCGGCCCGGCCTGATCCGGCGATGAGTTCTCATAGTGCCGGAGCGTCATGAGCGACTCTGCGTCATTTCTGGCCTACGTCGCCGCCGTACCGTCCTTCGCGCCGGGGCGGGCGCATTGCTCCGCGATCAGGAGGGGCGGGTGCTGCTCGGCGGCGGACGCCGGCCGGACCGCTTACCTGAAGGACGGCGTCGTCCGCCTGCTCCCGTAGTCGTGATTCGGCCGGCGCGCAGCGAATAGAAGAGCTCCAAATCCGCGGTCAGGCTCCGCCGGTCACCTTGATCGCCTGTCCGGTGATGCCGGTGTTGGCCGCCGAGCCCATGTAGACGACGGCGTTCGCGACCTCGGCGGCGTCGAGCAGGCGGCCGATCGCCGCCAGCGCGCTGTAGTGCCCGCCGAATTGCTCGGCCATCTCGACGTTGGTCTCGGTCCTGGTGAAGCCGGGCATGACGACGTTGGACAGGATGTCTCCGGCCTTCCCGAGCCCGAACGCGGCGGACCTGCTGAAACCGTGCAGTGCCGCCTTGGCCGCGCCGTAGTACTCCCCACCGGGCATGCCGTCGGCCGCGATGCTCGACGAGATGTGCACCATCCGGCCCCATCCACGCTCCCGCATGGACGGGACGACCGCGCGGCTGAGCCGCAGCGTGCCCTCGACGTTGGCCCGGATCGTCTTCTGCCACCTCTCGTCCGGCACGGCCTCGAAGGGGAGGTTCGGCTCCGGCTCGGTGGCGCCCCAATGCACGGCGTTGTTGACCAGCACGTCGATCCGGCCGGACCACTCCAGCACGGTCTCGACCAGACCGCGGGCCGATTCGTCGTCGTCCAGCGCGTACGGGGCGACGAGCGTGCGTCCGCCGATCTCCTTGGCGAGCAGTTCCGCGCCCGCCTGGGCCTGGTGATAGGTCAGCACCACGTCGGCCCCTTCGGCGGCGAACCCGCGGGCGATCTCGCGGCCGATGCCGCCGGAGGCCCCCGTCACGATGACCGTACGGCCGGTGAGTCCCAGATCCATGTCGACGCTCCTCAATAGGTGAAACCGTGAACAGGACCGAGGATCCGCCGGCAGGGACCACCGGAGGGAGGCCGGGCCGAGACTGGCCCTCGCAGGGCCACGATCGGCAACGAGGTCACTCGGTAGCCTGCGGATCGTGAGCGACAACACTCTGGGCGAGTTCCTCCGGGCCCGCCGCGAGGCCGTCACCCCTGCCGAGGTCGGGCTGCCCGGCGGCGGACGGCGGCGCACCCCCGGCCTTCGCCGTTCCGAGCTGGCCACGCTCGCCGGGATCAGCGTCGAATACCTCACCCGGCTGGAGCAGGGGCGTGACCGTCATCCCTCCGTACCGGTGCTTGCCGCCCTCGCCGACGCGTTGCGCCTGTCCACCGACGAGCGCCTCCATCTGCTCCACCATCTCAAGGCGGCCGACGGCGCCGGCCGGCTCGTCGGCCCGTGCCAGGGAGCGCCCACGCAGTCGGTCCGTCCCACCGTCCGGGCGCTGCTCGACCGGCTCGAACCGACCCCGGCGGTGGTGGTCAACCGGCTCGGTGACGTGCTCGCCCACACGGACGGCTACGAACGGCTCACCGGCCCCATCGGGTTGCTGGACCGCCGGCCGGCCAACCTGGTGCGCTACGTCTTCGCCGATCCCCGGGCGAGAGCCGCCTATCCCGAGTGGGACCGCGTCGCCGACGAGCGACTCGCCGGCCTGAAACTGGGCGTCTCCCGCGAGGACCCGCACATCGCGCATCTCGTCGACGAACTGACCCTCGCCGTCGGCGCCCCCTTCACCGACCGGCTGACGTCCCCGCCCGGCCCGTCCCGGCGTACCGGCGTCGAACGGCTGGCGCATCCGGATGCGGGTGAGCTACGCCTGTCCTACGAGACCCTCGGCCTGTCCGGCGACGACAGCCAGCTCCTGATCGCCTATCTCCCCGCGGACGACGTCACCGCCGCCAGGCTGGACCGCCTCACCGGCCGCCACCCCGGCTCCCTTCGCGCGGTCACCGGCTGATGATCTCCGCGCTAGTGTCGAGGAGCATCGACGGGAGGCGGCACGGTGAGCGCACGTGAGGTACGGCTGCGGCCGGTGACAGAGGACGACCTCGGCATGTTCCGGCGGTTCGTCACCGAGCCGGGATTGATCGGCCTCGACTGGGCGGGGTTCCGCGACGCTCAGGCCCCGGCGCGGCGCTACGCCAAGGACGGCTTCCTGGGCGAGGACGACAGCAGACTCATCGTCGAGGCGGACGGCACGGCCGCGGGCCTGGTGAGCTGGTCGGCGCGGGGGTTCGGCGTCTCCCGATACTGGGAGACAGGGATCGCCCTGCTTCCGGACTGGCGTGGCCGCGGCATCGGCTGGCGCGCTCAGGCGATGCTGTGCGACTACCTGTTCACCCACACTCCGGTCGAGCGCGTCCAGGCGATCACGCATCCGGAGAACGTCGCGGAGCAGAAGTCGCTGGAGAAGGCCGGCTTCACGTTCGAGGGCGTCTTGCGCGCGGTGGAGTTCCTCCGCGGTCAGTGGCGCGACGGCTGGATGTACAGCAGGCTGCGCAGCGATCCGTACCCGCTCAATCCGTGAGCCGACCACCGTGACCCCGCTCGTCCACCCGGTCGAGCCATTCGGTGACGAGGGCGGTGAACAGCGCGGGCTGCTCGTGCGGCAGCGCGTGACCGGCGCGGTCCAGGACGGCGTACGTGGCGCGCGGATACCGCTCCACCAGCTCCCACGGGCCGGCGTACCCGGCTGTGGAGTCCTGGCGCCCGGCGAGGATCAGCGTCGGGCCCGCGTACGGCGGCGCGTCCGGGGGCACGTCGCTCAGCCGCCATCGTTCGGACATCCGCCCGAGGCCGTCCGCGTCGACGAGGGGCAGGGCCGGAGCCACGTGTTCCCGGAATCGCCGCAACGTGTCCGGTGTCTGGATCACGAAGTAGTCCCGATACTGGTCCTGCTCGGCCGGGCTCAGGACACCGGTCACGTCGGCGGAGGCGTGCAGCACGGCATGTGCGGGCACGTCACGGGCCTCCTCGCCGATGGGACAGATCATCGCCAGCCCCGCGACCTGCGCCGGACGCCGGGCGGCGACGCCCCGGGCCAGGTATCCGCCGAAGGAGTGGCCGGCGATCGCGAATTCCTCTTCACCCACCACGACGTCGATCAGGCCGAGTAACAACTCGAGGACGTCGTCGGAGCCACGAAACCAGTCCGGCACCGGAGTGCGCCCCATTCCGGGCAGGTCCGGATAGACGCGCCGATAACCGGGCCGTTCGCGGAACACCGGCTCCAGGGCGCCGAGCATCTCCCGGTGGTCGACGCCCGCGCCGTGCAGCGCCACCACGGGGAATCCGCTTCCGTGCTCGGCGTAATGCACCGCCACGCCGCCGGCCTCTGCCTCCATGGCGACAACCTAACGGGAGGCGAGCCACTGCTCGCGGGTGATCGCGTACTCGACCTCGCCGAGGTCGCTGCCGGGGAGCGGTTCTTCCCAGTCCGCATGGAACGTACGGACATACCGCATGCCGATCGCGGTCATCGTCGCGCGGGAGGCGGCGTTGACCGCCATGGTCTCGGCGAAGACGCGGGTCAGTCCGAGGTCTTCGAATCCGTGGCGGAGGAGCTCGCGGGCGCCCTCGCCGGCCAGGCCCTGACGCCAGAAGCGCCGCAGGAGCCGGTAGCCGAGCTCGGCCTGTCCTTCGACCGGGCCCTGGTCGGCACGCGTGGGCGGTTCCAGGAGCCACCAGCCGACGAACCGCCCGTCCACGAAACCGGCCCAGAAGCCGAGCCCCGGCACCTGCTCCGCCGCGGCGAGCCGCCGCCGGTGGAACTCCTCGACCTCCTCACGGGTACGCGCCCGGCCGGTGAGGTAACGCATGACCTCGGGGTCGGCGTCCAGCTCGATTTCGTGTTCGAGGTGCTCGTCGGACAGCGGAACGAGCTTGATGCGGTCGGTGCGCAGTTTGGCCTGGGACATGGGACGCATTCTCGCCCTCGCACCGCTCGCCGGTCATTCGCTTTTCCCGGCGGCGCCGCCGGGCGATATTCCGAATTAGCCGATTCCGACGTGATCACAGAATCATCCCGGGTGGGAAACGCGCGCGATCGGGTTCCGCGCTCTATCGCATGATGACCTGTCGGCCTATTGTGAGGAGTCTTTTGTGTACCCCACACCACCACCCGCTCCCCTGCAACCCATTCGGGGCCTGGGGACGGCGGCCGTCGCGCTGCTCGCCGCCGACGCCGTGGTGTGCCTGGTCGCCTCGGCCATCGACGCGCAGCGGGCCGTGCTCGTCGACAGCTTCCTGGCCGACACCGATTCCGTCCCGATCAGCGCTCTCGAGACCAACGACGTGCTCTATGCCACGTCCGGGCTGGTGGAGACCGTCGTCTACGTCGCCACCGCCGTCATGTTCCTGGTCTGGCTGTTCCGGGCCCGGGCGAACGCCGAGACGCTCAGCCCGTGGCCGCACCGGCGCGCCACCCCCTGGCTGATCTTCGGGTGGGTCGTGCCGATCGTGAACTTCTGGTTCCCGAAACAGATCGTCGACGACATCTGGACGTCGTCCAAGCCCGGCGCGACGCAGGAGAGCGGCAATTTCGCGACCGCACGCCGTTCCGGCCTTGTCTTGGCCTGGTGGCTGGTGTGGGTGCTCATGACCCTCGTGACCCGGTTCGTGAGCCGCAGGTTCGCGGATGCCGAGGAGTTGCCGGACATCCGGGACGCCGCGGTTTTCGACATCGTCGGCAACGTGCTGACCATCGGCGCGGCCGCCCTGGCCGTGGCGGTCGTCCTGGCGATCACCCGCTTCCAGGAGGACCGCCGACGGGCCGCCTCCTGGTCCTACCCGTACGCGGGGTGAACCGCTAAAGCCAGCCCTGCTCGTCGGCCGTCAGGGCGGCCTCGGCGCGGGTGCTCGCCCCCGTTTTGCCGATGGCCGCCGACAGGTGGTTGCGTACGGTTCCTGCGGACAGGTGCAGGCTCCGGGCGATCTCCGCCACCGTGCCGCCCTGCCGGGCCGCGCGCAGGACGTCGCGCTCCCGCGGGGTCAGCGGGCTCGAGCCGCTGGCGAGCGACTCGGCGGCCAGGGCGGGATCGACCACGCGCAGGCCCGCGTGGACCCGCCTCACCGTGTCGACCAGGTGCTCGGGCGGCGCGTCCTTCACCACGAAGCCCGAGGCGCCGTTCTCCATCGCGCGGGCGAAATAACCGGGCCGCCCGAAGGTCGTGCAGATCACCACCCGGCAGGACGGCAGCGCGGCGCGCAGGCCGGCGGTGACCTCCAGGCCGTCCTTGCCCGGCATCTGCACGTCCACCAGCGCGACGTCCGGCCGGCTGCGCCGGGCCGCCTCGACGACCTCCTCGCCCGTGCCGACCTGGGCCACCACCTCGATGTCGGGCTCCAGCGCGAGCATCGCCGCCAGCGCGCCGCGTACGAGCGCCTGGTCGTCCGCGAGCAGAACCCTGATCACGGGCGGCTCGCCCGGAGCCGGAAGCCGCCGGAGGGAAGCGGGCCCGCCTCGATCCGCCCGCCGACCGCGCGCAGCCGCTCGGCCAGCCCGGACAGGCCGTTGCCCGGCGGCACCGCCCGTCGCCCGGGGCCGTCGTCGCGCACCTCCAGCCAGGAGTCCCCGAGCAGCACCTCGCATCGGGTCGCGCCGCTGTGCCGGATCACGTTGGTGACCCCCTCTCTCAGGACGTACGCGAAGGGCTCGGCGAGCTCGGCCGGGACGTGGCCGGCGGACGGCGGCAGGACGGCGGTGATCCCGGCGGCCCGCAGCGCGGCGCGGGCCCCCGCGAGCTCGGCGGCGAGCGAGGGCCGACGGCGGCCGGACACGGTCAGGCGCACCTCGCCGTGCGCCTGCCGCGACAGCCGCTCGACGTCGCGCAGCTCGGCCAGCGCGCGTTCCGGGTCGCCGCCGCTCTCCAGCACCCGGCGGGCCAGGCCGCTTTTGACGGTGATCGTGGTGAGGCTGTGCCCGAGCACGTCGTGGAGGTCCCTGGCCAGCCGGTCGCGCTCGGCCGCCGCCGCCAGCGCCTCGATCTCCTCGCGGGCCTGGCCGAGCTGGACGACGAGCCGGATCAGCAGCGTCACGGACACCGGGATCACGACGGCCGGGACGAGCCCGCCCACGAGCCCCCAGGAGATCGGGCCGGGCGCCGCCCACTGCACGAGCGCCTGGGCCGCCCCGAGCACCAGCCCGAGGAGCACCGCCCACAGCGCCGGGAACAGCCAGGCCGCCACCGCGAGCGCGAAGCTGAAGACGCCGGCGTGCCCCAGGTAGGCCGGGCCGTTCTGCACCAGTGCCGCCGCGCCCGCCAGCGCGACAAGGGCCCCGACCAGCACGATCCGCCGCCAGGGCGGCAGGCTGGGCCCGGTGGTCATGGCGATGAGCCAGCCCGCCGCGTACAGCGGCATCACGACTCCGACCACCGCGTCCGGCCGGCCGCCGTCCGCGCCCAGCATCTCCGACAGCGGCCACAGGAGGAAGGCCGACAGCACGACCACGGCGCGTACGCGGGCCGTGCGCGAGCCCGCCCGGGCCGGGTTCCACACCGGCCAGGCGGATCGGCCCCACACGCCCTGATCGCCCACGTCCGTCACCCTAGGCCCGCGCGGTGTCGCGGCGATACCGGACGGCCACGGCGGCGCCCAGCACCAGTGCGTACAGGGTCAGGACCAGCGCGGCCCGCCATCTGTCACCACCGAGGGCGGCGGCGTGCCCGACCTGCGCGAGCCAGTAGCTCGGCAGGACCTCGGCCACCGTCGCGAGCGCCTGCGGGAACGTGCTCACCGGGATGAACAGCCCGCCGACGAAGCTGAGCACCAGCACCACCGCCCCCTGGTAGGCCTGCAGGTTCTGCGCGGTGGCGAACTGGCCGATCAGCAGACCCAGCAGAGCGAACGGCAGCGTGCCCGCCCACACGCCGAGCACGGCCAGGGCCCACCCGCCGGCCGGCAGGCGCACCCCGCTGACGAGCGCCGCCACCAGCGACACCCCGGCCACCGGCGGCAGTGCCACGACCATCGCCACCGACGCCTTGGCCAGCAGGTAGCCCAGGCCGCTGAGCGGGGTCAGCCGCAACTGGCGCTGCCAGCCGATGCCGCGCTCCACCGCAGTGCGGGCACCGACGTCGAGCGCCGTCTTCACCGCCCCGAACGCCGTGATGCTGCCCATGACGTACGGCGCGGGCAGGCCCATGCCGGCGAAGCGGTCGGCCATCAGCAGATACAGCCCCACCGGCAGGGCGACCGCGAACAGCAGGAACTTGGCGTCACGCAGCGTCCGCCTGATCTCGAACGCGAGATACCCGGTCATCCGGCGACCTCCACGGCTCCGGTGAGACGGAGGAACGCGTCCTCCAGGCCCAGAGCGCCCACCTCGACGTCGCATGCGTCCGGATAGCGGGCCAGCAGTTCCCGCAGGGTCAGGTCGGGGTCGGCGCAGTGCAGTTCGGCCCTGCCCTCGCGTACGTGCGCCGCCGTCACACCGGGGAGCGTGCCCAGGTCCTCGGCGCGGGCGCCGGGCACGGTCGCGGTCACCGTACGGCCGGACACCTCGGCCATGACCGCGGACACCGGGCCGTCGGCCACGACGCGGCCCGCGTGCATCAGCACGACCCGGTCCGCGTACGCCTCGGCCTCCTCCAGGTGGTGGGTGGAGAACAGCACGGTGCGGCCGGTCCCGGCGAAGGCGTGCATCGACTGCCAGAACTCGCGCCGGGCGGTGACGTCGAGGGCCGCCGTCGGCTCGTCGAGCACCAGCAGGCCAGGACCGGACACCAGCGCCATGGCGAACCGGACGCGTTGCTTCTGGCCGCCGGACAGCCGCGCGGCCCTCCGGCCGGCGAGGCCGGCCACCCCGGCCCGGCGCAGCGCCTCCTCCACCGGCACAGGGGCGCTGTGGAGGGACGCGATGAGCGCCACGGTCTCCCCCACGGTCACGTCGTCGAGCAGCGCGCCCTCCTGCGGCATCACGCCTAGAAGGCCTTCCCGCACCGCCTCGCGGGGAGTGACGCCGAACACGGCGATCTCCCCGGCGTCCGGGCGGATGAGCCCGACGACCATGTCGATCGTGGTGGACTTGCCCGCGCCGTTCGGGCCGAGCAGGGCCACCACCTCTCCCCGGCCCACGACCAGGTCGACCCCGTCGACCGCGCGGGTCTCGCCGTACGTCTTGCGCAGCCCCGCCACGGACAGGGCGGGAGCGCCGTTGTGGATGTCCATGCGGCAAGCCTCCGCCGCCGCCCCGCCGCGGGCCTGCGCCGTCTGTCACGACCCGGCCACGACAGATGTCACGGGTCGCTGAAACTTTCCCCCTCCCCGGCCGTCCCCATCGCGCTACCCGTGGTCTCGGCACCCGCGGAGGGGCGGCGTACGGGCAGGTCTTGTCGCGTCGCAATTTTTCGGTCAAGTATCGAAACACTCGCTGTAAGGACCCTCAGGAGGAAGGACGGACGCCTTGGAACGCCTCAAGGTAATGGCACAACCCGCGGGTCGGCCCTCCCCCGGAGGAGGCCGATGATCGGCCATCTCCTCGCCGGGAGCCGAGCCGTTCGCCGTACGCTCGCGCTCGGCGCCGCCGCGGCGCTGTCGACGGGTCTCGCGGTGGCCGGGGTCCCCCGGGCGGACGCCGCCGCCGACACGCTGGGTTCGGCGGCGGCCCGAACCGGGCGCTACTTCGGCACCGCGATCGACGCGAGCAAGCTCGACGACCCGGTGTACACCACGATCGCCGGCCGTGAGTTCGACATGGTGACGCCCGAGAACGGGATGACGATCGACGCCACCGAGCCGCGGCAGGGGCAGTTCGTCTTCACCAACGCCGACCGGATCGTCGACTGGGCGGCGCAGAACGGCAAGCGGGTGCGGGGCCACACCCTGCTCTGGCACTCCCAGCAGCCGCAGTGGCTGGTGAACCTCAGCGGCGGCGCGCTGCGCCAGGCGATGCTCGACCACGTCGACGGCGTCATGACCCACTACAAGGGCAAGATCTACGCCTGGGACGTGGTGAACGAGGCCTTCGCCGACGGCACCGGTGCCCGGCGCAACTCGAACTTCCAGCGCACCGGCGACGACTGGATCGAGGCCGCCTTCCGCGCCGCGCGGGCCGCCGACCCGGCCGCCAAGCTCTGCTACAACGACTACAACATCGAGGACTGGACCTCGGCCAAGACGCAGGCCGTCTACGCCATGGTCAAGGACTTCACCTCCCGCGGTGTGCCCATCGACTGTGTCGGCTTCCAGGCGCACTTCGGCAGCGGCAGCCCCTACCCCGACCTCCGCACCACGCTGCGGAACTTCGCCGCCCTCGGCGTCGACGTCCAGATCACCGAGCTGGACATCCCGAGCGCCCCGGCCGCGACGTACGCCGCCGTGGTCGGCGACTGCCTGGCCGTACCGCGGTGCGCCGGCGTCACCGTGTGGGGCGTCCGGGACCCCGACTCCTGGCGCAGCGGCGACACTCCTCTCCTGTTCGACGGCGACGGCGGCAAGAAGCCGGCGTACACGGCGGTGCTGGACGCCCTCAACGCCGCCGTGCCGTCCCCCAGCCCGACGCCGGGTGCGGGCTGCACCGCGACCCTCTCGGCGGGCGCGAAGTGGCCCGACCGGTACACCCTCGGCGTCACCGTCACGGGTTCGGACGACTGGATCGTGACCATGACCGTGCCTCGCCCCGCGAGGATCATCGCGACCTGGAACGTCCGGACCAGGTGGAACCCCGCCACGAACGTCCTGACCGCCCGGCCGAACGGCCACGGCGGCTCCTGGGGCGTGACGATCAAGCACCACGGCAACAGGACCTGGCCCACGGTCTCCTGCCGTACCGCGTGACGGACCGCTCCCCCGGGGCCCGCTAGATCCGATCTAGCGGGCCCCGCCCGCCGATCTGGCGCCTGTCGTATGAACGGACAGAAGGAGACGACAGATCATGCGGGACCGGACGACGGACCTGGCGATAGAGACATCGGGCCTGATCAAGACATTCGGCGAGAACCGCGCGGTGGACGGCCTCGACCTCACCGTGCCCGCCGGCACGGTGTACGGCGTGCTCGGCCCCAACGGGGCGGGGAAGACCACCGCGGTCAAGATGCTGGCGACCCTGCTGCGCCCGGACGGCGGCGAGGCCAGGGTGTTCGGCCACGACGTGCTGCGCGAGCCCGACGCCGTACGCACCCGGGTGAGCCTCACGGGCCAGTACGCCTCGGTGGACGAGGAGATGACCGGGATGGAGAACCTGGTCCTGCTCGGCAGGCTGCTGGGCCACAGGAAGCCCGCCGCCAAGGACAGGGCCATGGCGCTGCTGGAGGCCTTCGGGCTGACCGAGGCCGCCGGACGGCAGGTCAAGACCTATTCGGGCGGCATGCGCAGGAGGCTGGACATCGCGGCCAGCATCCTCAACACCCCCGACCTGCTGTTCCTGGACGAGCCCACGACCGGGCTCGACCCGCGCAGCCGCAACCAGGTCTGGGACATCGTGCGGATCGTGGTCGCCCACGGCACGACCGTGCTGCTCACCACGCAGTATCTGGACGAGGCCGACCGGCTGGCCGGGCGCATCGCGGTCATCGACCACGGCAGGGTCATCGCCGAGGGCACCCCCGGCGAGCTCAAGTCGTCGGTCGGCTCGGGGTCGGTGCACGTGCGGCTGCGGGACGCCGCGCAGCGGCCGGAGGCGGAGCGCGTGCTGGCCAGGGAGCTGAACACGCAGGTGCACCTCGAATCCGATCCCGTGGCCCTGACCACCCGCGTTCCCGGCGAGGACGCGGACGCCGGAGCGGAGCGGGCCTCGCGCGCCCTCGCGGCGCTGGCCGCGTCCGGCATCGTCGTCGACGACTTCTCCCTCGGCCAGCCCAGTCTCGATGAAGTCTTCCTGGCCCTCACCGATCACCCGGCGACCGACCGGAACGCGCAGGAGGAGGCGGCATGAGCACCACGACCACCGAAAGCGGCGCGTCCTTCGTCCCCGCGGCCGAGGCGCTGGGCGCGGTCCTGGCCCCCGGCGCGCGGCCGCCACGCCCCAGCGCGCTGTCGGCCTCGCTGACGTTCGGCTGGCGGGCGATGCTGAAGATCAAGCACGTGCCCGAGCAGCTCTTCGACGTCACCGCGTTCCCGATCATGATGACGTTGATGTTCACCTACCTGTTCGGCGGCGCGCTGGCGGGGTCGCCGACGGAGTATCTGCAGTTCCTGCTGCCGGGCATCATGGTGACGAGCGTCGTGATGATCACGATGTACACCGGGATCGAGGTCAACAAGGACATCGAGAAGGGCGTCTTCGACCGCTTCCGCACACTGCCGATCTGGCGGCCGTCGACCATGGTCGGCTACCTGCTCGGCGACGCGCTCCGCTACACGATGGCGGCGACGGTCATCCTCGTGGTCGGCCTGGTGCTGGGCTTCCGCCCGCAGGGCGGCGTCGCCGGCGTGCTGGCCGCGATCGCGCTGCTGGTGGCCTTCTCGTTCGCGTTCTCGTGGATCTGGACGATGTTCGGGCTGCTGCTGCGCAGCGAGAAGTCGGTGATGGGCATCAGCATGCTGGTGCTGTTCCCGCTCACCTTCCTCAGCAACGTCTACGTGGACCCGCAGACCATGCCGGGCTGGCTGCAGGCGTTCGTCGGCGTCAACCCCATCTCCCACCTGGTCAGCGCGACGCGTTCGCTCATGGCGGGCAGCCCGGACAGCGGGGAGATCACCTGGGTGCTGGCCTGCGGCGCGGCCTCGATCGTGGTCTTCGGCGCGCTGACCATGCGCCTCTACAACCGCAAGTAGTGTGCCGGTCCTGCCCCCGGGCCGTACCAGTGGACGCCAAGGCCGGCACAAGCGGCCGCCAAGCCCTGCTCGCCACGCTCCTCCCAGACATCCGGACGATCCCCCTGGGAGGGAAACATGTCTCGAATCAGCGTGCGGCTCGGACTGGCGACCGCCGTGTCGGCCGTGGCGGTGCTGGGCGTCTCCGCGGCCGCGGCCCCCGCGCACGCGGTGGACGAAAAGTGGCACACCCTGGTCCTGCATGACGACGCGGGCTACGAGGGCGCGATCAGGACCCTGTACACGGTCGTGTCGAACGACGCCTACGACCGGGTGTACATGCCGTCCTCCAGCCCCGACCTCGGCGGCTTCGGCGACAAGACGAGCTCCCTGACCAACAACGACTGGATGGCGTGGATCGTGTACGACGACAAGCAGTATCGCGATCGCCACTACTGCGTCCGTCCCGGTGAAACGGTGCCCAACCTCAGCTCGTCGCAGTGGAAGTTCAACGACAAGATTTCGTCGGCCAGACGGCTGGACACCGCCAGCTGCGCCGGATACCCGGCGTTCTACAGCGTCGGCTGAGCGGCGTACGTCACAGGCGCCAGGTGATGTCGTGCCCGGATTGGTAGCGGCAGGTGGCGCCGGTGGAGATCGCGGCACGCAGATGGGCGGCCAGCGCGGGATGCAGCCGGTCGAGCTTGCGCAGCACGTCACGGATCCGGGCGGTGACGGCCTTGCGGGCGCGCTCGGCCTCGTCACCGAGGCGGCGGTCGCGCCCGCCGAGCCCCGAGGCGGAGCGCAGCTCGGCCAGCAGGGCCGCCCGCTCCCGGTCGAACTCGGCCGCCCTGCCGTCGTCTCCCCGCTCGGCGGCCCGGTCGATCTCCTCGTCCAGCAGGGCGAGCCTGCGCCGGTAGCGCGCCTTGGCCTCCTCGTCGAGGACCGCGTCGCCGCCCATCGCCCGGGCGGCGACGACGAGCTCCCCGCCTTCGGGGGCGAGCAGCCGTACGGCGGGCAGGTCGGCCCCGGGATGGCTCAGCAGGCAGTGCAGGTCGCGCAGTCCCTTGGCGTCGGGCAGGTGCACGGTGTGCCCGCCGAACCCCAGCGCCCAGACCGCGCCGTCCCGCCGGAACTCGGCCACCTCCGGCAGCACCGCGCGGCCGCGCGCGGAGGCGCGTTCCCTCAGGCGGGCCAGCCGGACGCGCTCCACGAGGTGGCGCATGCCGAGCTGGGCCGCTTCGTCCTCCACGTCGTCGAGCAGCTTCCCGGCCTCCTCCGCGTCGCCCGGGTGGCCACGCCGCAGCAGCGCCTCGCCGAGATGCGCCCGCGCCTCGACGGACCACGGGCGGGCGAGGAGCAGGTCGGCGGAGTGCCAGGCGGCGGTGAAACCGTCGATCGCGTCGTCCCAGCGCTCCTGCGCCGCGTCGATCAGAGCACGCTGGAGGATGACCGGTCCGCCGATGTCCCAGCCGTACATCGAGACCGCCCAGCCGCCGACGTACGGCTCGATCGCGGCCCTGGCCTCCGCGCACAGCCCGGGGTCGCGCGACCACGCCGCGACCATGGCCTGGAACCGCAGCCACAGGGGCTGGATCGAGCGCCGCGGCTCACCCCGGGCCATCGCGTCGCGCAGGTGGCGCAGTGCGGCGTCACCGTCTCCCCGGTGCAGCGCGGTCATCGCCTCCAGCAGGCCCGGACAGGGGTGCCGGCTCCTGCGCAGCGCACGATGGACCTCGTCCAGGTCGTCGTAGCGGCCCTGGAGCATCCGCACCGCCCAGCGATGGTGGTCCAGCATGTACGCGAAGTGGTCGTGCCCGTGCTCGAATTCGGCGAGCTCGTCGAGCAGGGTCTCCGCCTGGTCGAAGTCGCCCATCAGGGCGGCGATGATGCTGCGGTCGCTGGCCGTGGCCATGTCGATGCGCGGCAACTCGGCGCGGCCGCCGAGCGCGACGAACTCGCGGAACTGGCCGAGATAGGCGGGATCGCCCTGCTCCAGGAGAGCCACCCAGCGCAGCGCCGCGGCGATGCTCTCCATCTCCGCGTCGCCCGTGCGGTGGGCCAGGGTCAGCAGCTCCCCGGTCAGCTCCGCCCTCTCCGGGGCGGTGCCCGGCCCCCAGATGGTGTCGTGGCAGGCCCACAGGCTGAGCGCCAGCGCCTCGTCGTCCTCTCCTCGCCGGGCGAGCACCGCCACGTGGATCGCCAGGTCCCGCGCGAGACGGTCGAGGGACGGCTCGCCCGTGGCCCGTCCGTCGCGGATCAGCCGTCCGTGCGCCTCCCGCAGCAGGTCGGCGCCCAGCGGGCCGTTCTCACCGAAGCCGGTCGCGTAGACGGTCAGCGCCACCCGCGCGATCAATTCGGGGTCGCCGGTGTCCCATGCGACGGCGGCCGCCTCCTCGAAGGCACGCCGGCCGCCGTCGTGGTCGTCCCCGCTGTAGAGCTCGCGGCCGAGCTCGAGTGCGATCACGACACGCCGGTTGGGCTCCACGGCGACGGCGGCGCGTTCGAGCGCCCTGCGGTAGTGCCCGAGCGCCTCCTCGAAGGCCAGGCGGGCGGCGGCGTCACGGGCGGCGGCGAGCAGCCGGTCCACCGCGTGAGGCGGCTCCACGTGATCACCGCCGAGGTAGGCGTGCCGCGCCATGTCGGAGGCGAGCACCTGCTCCGCGAGGCCGGGAGTCCGGCCGACGGCGTGGACGACCGCGGCGTGCCGGCGGGACGCGGCCTTCTCGTCGAGGGACTCGTAAAGCGTCTGCCTGACCAGGTCGTGCGCGAACGCGAAGACCTCCCCGCCTCTTGCCCCCTTCGCCACGACGAGCCGGGCGGCCACCGCCTGATCGAGCAGCCGTTCGACGTGGAGCACGGGAGCCGCGGCGACGGCGGCCAGCACCTGGCGATGGAACTCGCGGCCGAGCACCGCGGCGGTGACGAGAAGGTCCACGACCGGCGCGGGCAGCAGGGACAGCCGCCGCAACAGCGTGTCGCGGACACCGGGGGCGATCGTGGTGACGGAACCGCCGCTGCGCCACAGGCGCGCCGTCTGCTCCACGAAGAACGGGTTGCCGCCGGTGCGCCGGTGCACCTCGGCCACGAGGTCGGCGGACGGGTCGCGACCGGCCGCGCGGGCCATCAGCGCGCCGACCTCGTCACGTTCGAGCCCGGTCAGGGTCACCGTGGTCGCCCGCGCCGCCAGCGGCAGCACGAGGGGCCGCAGCGGATGGCCGGCCGCCTCCACCTCCACGTCCCGGTAGGTCCCGACCAGCAGCACCCGCTCGAACCAGGTGTGCTGTGCCGCGAACTCCAGCAGCCTGAGCGACGCGGTGTCGGCCCAGTGCAGGTCTTCCAGCACGACCACCAGGGGGCGGCTCTGCGACACCGCGACCAGCGCGCTCGTCACCGCGTCGTACAGCCGGAAGCCCTCGGCCGCGTCGCCGCCGGGTGACTCACCGCCGGGTGACTCACCGAGCAGCGCGGCGAGACCGGCGCCCCCGGCCTCCTCGGCCGCCGCCCACTCCCCCGGCGCGGCACACCGCCGCAGCCCCCGCAGGACCTGCACCCACGGCCAGTAGCCCGGGGCGTTGTCGGAGTCCCAGCACGAACCGCCGAGGACCAGCGCGCCCAGGCCTCTGGCCTCCTCCGCCGCGCTGGTGACGAGCGTGGTCTTGCCGATCCCGGCCTCACCGGCGACCAGCATCAGGCCCCCGTGGCTGCCGACCGCACGGGCGATCTCGGCACGCAGCATCGCGGCAGGATGCTCCCTGCCGATCAGCCCGGTGGCGAGCTCAGTGGTCGCGCCGTCGATTCGCATGCCGTCTCGAAGGTATCCGCCCGCTCCGACAATTTCCCGCCCTCCGGCGCGGGCAGGCGGCCTCAGCCGAAGAACTTCGTCAGGATCTGCGCAAGCGCGGCCGGCCGCTGCAGCACTCCGTGGTCCTCTCCGGGCATCACCGTCAGCTCGGCGCCGGGCACGGTCGCCGCGACGGCCTTCGTCCCCTCCGCGAGGTTCGGCGCGGTCTGGTCGCCGTAGACCGCCAGCACCGGCACGCCGATCCCGGCGAGCCGCTCGTACGGCATGACCTGCCAGGGCGCGCTGACCAGCAGGTCGTACGGCAGGCTGGGCGCCTTGTCGGCCATGAACGCCCACTCCGGCCCGGCCTTCATGCCGGCGACCATCCCGGCCGGGACGCCGACCGCCTCGACGAGGAACAACTCGGCCGCGCCGTCGCGGTCCCCGGCGGCCACCCGGGCCTTGAGCCGGTCGTACAGGTCGGCCGGCGGCCTCGGCTGGTTCTCGTCGGCGCAGTACGGCGGCTCGTAGACGGCCACCCGGTCGATCGGCAGCCCGCGCATGGCCCCCTCGAGCGCGAGGATCGCGCCGGAGGAGTGGCCGAACACCGAGGCCCGGCCGCCGGCGTGCTCGATGACGGCCGCCAGGTCGTCGACCTCGTCGGCGACCGAGTAGTCGTCGCTCTTGTCGTCGCTGCCCACCCGGCCGCGCCGGTCGTAGGTCACGACGGTGAACGCCGAGGCGAGTTCGGCGCCGAGCCCGGCCACGGTCGATCGGTCGTTGAACGCCCCGCCGACGAGGACGACCGGCGCGCCCCGGCCGACCGTGTCGACGGCGAGGGTCGTGCCGTCCTTGGAAGTGATGTTCTCGGTCATGTCCGTCAGCCTTTCAGGCAACTACCGGCGCGTGAAGGTCATGTGGGTGACGCCGCTGGGAGCGGTGACCGACTCGATCCGGAACCGCTTCTCGAGTCCTTCGAGACCGTCCCACAGCCGCTCGCCGCGGCCCAGGATGATCGGGACGACGGCGATGTGCATGTGGTCGACCAGGTCCGCGGCCAGGAACTGGCGCACGGTGCCCGGCCCGCCGCCGATCCGCACGTCGAGGCCGCCGGCGGCCTCGCGGGCCTGCCGCAGCGCCTCCTCGGGGGTGGCGTCCACGAAGTGGAACGTGGTGCCGCCCTCCATCTCCAGCGAGGGCCGGGGGTGATGGGTCAGGACGAAGACCGGCGTGTGGAACGGCGGATTCGGTCCCCACCATCCGGTCCACTCGTGGTCCTCCCACGGGCCGCGCTGGGGCCCGAACTTGTTGCGGCCCATGATCTCCGCGCCGATGCCCGCGTCCCACGTACGGGTGACGGCGTCCTCGACCCCGGCGCCGCCGCCGGTCTTCCCCTGCATGGCACGGAAGGTCCGGGTCTCGAAGAACCACTCGTGCAGCCGTTCGCCGGCGTGGCCGAACGGCTCTTCGAGGGTCTGACCCTCGCCGGTCGCGAAGCCGTCCAGGGAGACGGCGAAGTTGTGCACTCTGACACGGGACATGGCTGATCTCCTGATATCGGCCAGTGATTGTGGATTGCAATCACCTGAGAGGAGCGTAGGCTAGGTGATGGCAAAACGCAATTACTTGGGGAGTGGCCGTGCGAGAAGGACCGCGATCGGGTTGTGCGATCAACGCGGCGGTGGAGGCGCTCGGGGACCAGTGGAGCCTCATCGTGCTGCGAGACGTGATCTTCGGCGGGCGCCGGAGCTTCCGTGACCTGCTCGTCAACTCCGAGGAGGGGATCGCGTCGAACATCCTCAGCAGCCGCCTCAAGGCCCTCGTCGCCGGCGGCCTGCTGACCCACGAGGACGCCGGGCGGGGACGGCGGGGGACCTACAGCCTCACCGAGGCCGGCATCCAGACGGTTCCCGTCATGGTCGCGCTCGGCTCGTGGGGGCTGCGGCACCGGCCGACGACCCCCGCCCTGGCCATCCGGGCACGACTGCTGGAGGAGGGCGGCCCGCCCCTCTGGGACGACCTGATGGACGAGCTGCGCGAGGAGCACCTGGGCATCCCCCGCCCCGATATCGACCGCCCGCGCGCGTCCCGGTTGCTGCAGGAGGCGTACGAACGCGTCCTGGCGACATCGACCTGATCACATAGGCTGATCAACGTGACATCTCACCCGCGCGGTCGCGTCGTCGACCTCAGTCATGTGGTCCGGCACGGCATGCTCACCCACCCGGGCCTGCCCGGGCCGGAGATCGGCGACTTCCTTACGCGCGAGGACTCCCGCGACCGCTACGCCCCGGGCACCGAGTTCCACATCGGCCGCATCACGATGGTGGCGAACACGGGCACGTACCTCGACACGCCGTTCCACCGCCTCGCGGACGGCGAGGACCTGGCCCAGGTCGACCTGTCCCGGCTGGTCGACCTGCCCGGTCTGCTGATCGACGTCTCGGGGTCCCCCCGGCGCGGCATCGGCGCCGACGTGTTCGAGGGCCACGACGTCACGGGGCGGGCGGTCCTGCTGCGTACGGGCTGGGACAGGCACTGGGGCGGCCCGTCCTACGGCGACCCGGACCACCCCTTCCTGGCGGCGGACGCGGCCGCCCTGCTGGCCGACCGGCGACCGGCCGTCGTCGGCATCGACAGCGTCAACATCGACGACATGGCCGACGGCCTGCGCCCGGCCCACACCGCCCTGCTCACCGCGGGCGTGCCGATCATCGAGCACCTGCGCGGGCTCGACCGGCTGCCGCCCACCGGGTTCCGTCTCCACGCGGCGCCCGTCGCCGTGTCCGGCATGGGCACCTTCCCCATCCGGGCGTACGCCCTCGTCCCCTGATCGCTTCCTTCACACGTACGCGACGTCCTCGGCGCCGAGGAACGGCAGCAGGCGTCCGGCCTCCTCCGTCACCGCGCACGCCTCGGCCGCCCCCAACGCCCGGAACGGGACGAGACGCAGCGTGCCGTCCTTGACCGACCAGCTGCCGTGGACGAACCCGTCCACGAGGAAGGTCGGCAGCACCATCGCCGCGCCCGGCATCACCCGTCTGCGATCGGCGTCGCCGATCACGCGGCTCCGGTCGGCGTGGCCGAGCAGCAGGTTGTCGAAGGCGGGCAGGAACCGCACGGGAACGGGCGTTTCGGGATCGGGCAGCTCCGGTGCGCTCTCCAGGTCGAACAGCTCCCTGCCCTCGGCGTCGCGGTAGCGGCGCAACTCGCCGCGCATGGCGTCGACCACCTCGCGCAGCCGCGTCAGCCCCGACCACGCCTGCACGTCCATGACACCGGCCGGGCCGTACGCCGCCAGATAGCGGCGTACGAGGTCCCGCACCGGAGCCGGTTCCAGGGACCCGCCGAGCCAGTCCTCGGCGCGGGTGACGGAGATGGCGTTCCGGGTGCCCCAGCGGCCCCACATCGCGGTCTCGGGAGTGTGGACCAGCGGGGTCCTCAGCTCCACCTCCCCCGCCAGGAGCTTCCCCTCCCGGCCGGGATGCCGCAGCGCAAGCAGCCGGGCCAGCTCACGCCGGGGCAGTGTCCGGCCGGCCAGGATCTCCGCGCCGGCCGCCGTGAGCGCGGCGGTGTCGAGCCCCGCGCTCGCCTTCCTGAAGTACGCCGTGCTCGCCGTACGGTCGAGGACCGGTTGCAGCACCGGCCGGAACCGGCGGAAGTCGCCGGCCACGGCCAGGTGCTGGGTGCCGCGCAGCAGCGCCGAGCGCACCACCAGGCGTCTGTCCAGTAGCTCGCCCAGCTGGGCCTGGGTGAAGCCGTCGATCCGGCTCCACAGCCCGACGTAGGGCCAGTTCGGCTCCTGGGCCTGCATCGCGACCAGGTGCCCGATCACCTCGAGCGGGGTGCGGCCGGTGCGCTCCATCAGGAACTGCCGCCGCAGCAGCGCCCGGTTGAGCGCACGCCGGGAAAGCACGCTCACGTCAGCCGCACCGCGACGTTGCCCCGGTAGGAGCCCTTGAGCATGGACAGGAACGCTCCGGGCACCTCCTCGATGCCGCCCTCGACGACCGTCCCCGGGAAGACGAACCGGCCCTCCGCCAGCCATCGGGTGAAGTGCTCGCGCCAGGCCGCCACCTGCTGCGGGGTGCGGTGGCAGGAGAACGGCAGCAGCTCGACGCCCCTGGCCTCGGCCGCCGCGCGGTCCGGCTCCGGGAAGCGGTCGGCGCCGCCGCCGAGCTGGTGGGACAGGGAGCCGCACAGCGCGAAGCGGGCCCCGGGCCGCGCCGCCCGAACCGCCGCTTCGTACTGCTCGCCGCCCACGACATCAAAGAAGACCGTGACTCCCTCGGGCGCGAGCTCGCGCAGCCGGTCGGCCACCGGACCGTCGTGGTAGTCGAAGGCGGCGTCGTAGCCGAGCTCGTCGACCAGGTAGGCGGCCTTGGCCGGGCTGCCCGCGCTGCCGATCACCTTGGCGGCGCCCCGGCATTTCGCGATCTGCCCGGCCAGCGAGCCGACCCCGCCGGCCGCGCCCGAGACGAACACCACGTCGCCCTCCCCGACCGCGGCGACGTCGGCCATCCCGTAGTAGGCCGTCACGCCCTGACCGAGGTGATAGGAGGGGTCGGGGAACGCCCCGCGGTCGAGCTTGACGTACTGCGCGGCCGGGCCCGCGGAGTATTCGCCCCAGCCGGTCATCGACTGCACCAGCTCGCCCACGGCCAGGTCCGGGCTGCCGGACCGGACCACGGTGCCCACGGCGGCGACGCCCACCCGATCGCCGGGCTGCCAGGCGGGCACCGGGATCTGACAGTCGGTCCGCATCAGCTCCAGGTAGGTCGCGGCCAGGCCCACGTAGTCGGTCCTGACGACGACCTCGCCGTCCACCCCGGTCTCCGCGAGGGTGAAGTTGCCGGGGCCGGGCTCGCCGGTGACGGGCGCGGCCAAGCGGATCTCACGACTGATCATTGCTGTTCCTTCCGGGTGGGGCTTCGAGATCAACGCTAGGGATGCTTCCGGCCACTTTCTGACCGGAAGTGCCGACAGACTGGAACCATGGCGAACACGAGCTCGCGCACCCTCCGGTTGCTGTCCCTCCTGCAGACCCACCGCCGCTGGGCGGGCGGGGAGCTGGCCGACCGGCTCGGCGTCTCGGAACGGACGCTGCGCCGTGACGTCGACCGGCTGCGGGAGCTGGGATATCCGGTGCACACCTCACGCGGCACCGACGGCGGATATCAGCTCGCGCCCGGCGCCGTACTGCCGCCGCTGCTGCTCGACGAGGATGAGGCGATCGCGCTCGCCGTCGGCATGGGCGAGGCCGCGCGGAGCGCGATCACGGGCATGGAGGCGTCCGCCATCCGCGCCCTCACCAAGGTCGTCCAGGTCATGCCGCCGCGGCTGCGCCGCCGCGTGGACGTGTTGCGCGAGGCGATGGTCTCGGCGAGCCCGGCGGAGCCCGTCGTCACCGTGGACGTGCTGACCACCGTCGCTCAGGCCTGCCGCGACGAGGAGCGGCTGTGCTTCTCCTACGCCGCGCGGGGGCGCGAGCCCTCCTCGCGTGAGGTCGAGCCGCACCGGCTGGTGACCCTCGGCCGCCGCTGGTACCTGGTCGCCTACGACCTGACCAGGCAGGACTGGCGCAGCTTCCGGCTCGACCGCCTGACGGGGGCGCGGCCCACGGGGGCCCGTTTCCGTCCGCGCGACCTGCCCGCCCGGGACGCGGCGGCGTTCGTCAAAGCGGCCGGCGGCGTGCCCGAGCCGCACACGGTCAAGGCGCTCGTGCACGCTCCCGCCGCGCGGGTGCGTACGACGGCCGGGCAGTGGGGCATGGTCGAAGAGGTCGACGACCACAGTTGCGTGCTCACGATGACCTCGTCCTCCCTGGACTGGCCGGTGCAGGCGCTGGGCAACGTGGGCGCGGAGTTCGAGGTGCTCGGTCCGCCGGAGTTCGTCGCGTACGTCCGCGAATGGGGCGAGCGCTTCGTCCGGGCCACATCTCCCGGACCGGCCTCACGCCGAGCCGTACAGCATGGGCAGGTCGACCAGGAGGACCCGGGGGCGACGCGGTAGAGCGAACGCTTGCGTATCGGGTCGATTTCCTTGCGGATGAGCTGACAGTCCTCCAGTACGGCGAGCGGATGCGCGATGTCCGTCGCCTTGCGCTCCATGTGTCCCGCGATACCGCCCCGCGTGTTGTTCCTGCAGGGCGACGTGCGCATCCTCGATGCCCCAAAATCGCCGGGCGAGACGATGGTCGAACGGCTGCACCACCAGGTCGAGTGAGGCTCGCCCGCGCAGTGGCGCCTGGTCTTGCCGTGCCGACTGCGCCCCGCGCACCACCGCGAGCCTCATCTCCGCGGCCGGCGCCTCGGCGAAGTCCCTGGAAGTGCACTT